>JALHLL010000115.1 GCA_022844575.1 bacterium | reverse complement strand
AACGGCTTCAATAGATTCTGAAGTATAATGCATTATATAATATCGAATGATGTGATTGATAGATTAGAAAGGAAATCCGGGGATTGAGCCCAACCCACCCGTTAAATGACTCATTTGCTCTTGTAAAGTTTTTTCCGCTTTTTCCCTTGCAATATGAGTTGCCGCAACAATCAGATCCTGCAATGTGGATTTATCTTCTTTATTTATAAGGGAGTCATCAATTTCAACACTTAAAATGTAAAATGAACCGTTCATTGTTACTTTCACAAGCCCGGCACCCGATTCACCGGTTACTATCGTTTTTTCCGCTTTCTCGCGCATGCTTACCATGTCGGCTTTAAATTTTTCAGCTGCCTTACTCAAAGAAGCAAAATCAAAATTCATAACAATTCCTTTTTCATATGGATACAAAATTACCGAAACCTTTGGTTGTAAAGTCGGATACATGGAGTAATTGTTTTCCGAGTTAATCGTTCAATAGGGTATGCTGTAACATTTAATGTTTTGTCGCGTAGGGCACATACCGTAATTTCGGCATTGATTTATATTTCATTATCAACTGATAAGGAGAACAAGGAATGAGTATCTTCAATCGTATAGCTGACATATTCAAGGCAAATGTCAACGATGCTCTTGATAAGGCGGAAGATCCTGAAAAAATGCTTAAACAGATGGTTATTGAGATGGAAGAGTCCGTCAACAAAGCCACTTTGGCGGTCGCAAATGCAATCGCTAATGAAAAATCTCTTGAACGCAAACTTTCAAAAGCTAAAAACGAATCTGCTGAATGGCATCAAAAAGCCGTGCAAGCGGTCAATGCCAACCGTGAGGATTTGGCGAAAGCCGCATTGCAGAAAAAAGCTATATCTGAAAGAAACGCACTTGATTTGGAACCGATTTATATCCAAGCCAAGACGACCTCCGATAAAATGCGTGAGCAATTGAACATCCTGAAGAATAAGTTGGAAGAAGCAAGAAGTCGTCAAAGTACTTTAATAGCACGATCACAAGCAGCTAAAGCACAGAAACAAATTGCCCAATCCTTTAGCGGAGTCGGTTCGGACGCTTTTGGCAAGTTTGATAAGTTTGAAACAAAGATTGAAAAACTTGAATCGGAAGCAGAGGCCTTTGAAACTCTTGCAGGAGAAGATACTTCGCTCGATATGCAGTTTAAGGAATTAGCGACAAGTTCCACAGTTGATAGCGATTTACTTGCCCTAAAAGCATCATTAGGTAAATTACCGCCGCCTTCTGAAGACCCCGAAATACTTGCATTAAAAGCATCGATGGGACAATTACCTTCAGGCACTAATTCTTGATCCGCATAGTCTATCACTTATTATAAAAACGAAAGTACTTTTTATGGATAAATCTAATTTAATTGAAGCAACAATAGAGCGGGTAAAATCTATACTCGATGAAAAAAAAGTTGAATACATAACGTTTGATAATGGTGCGGTAACTTTAGAATTCGGTTCTACTCAGATTATGATTATTGTCCGAGAATTCACGGAAGACGATACCATTGTAGAGTGTATGGCAACGGTTGTAAGCGGAGCTACAATTTCTTCGGAGTTGATGCGCTTTCTGTTACGTAAAAATGCAGAACTGCACTTCGGCGCATTTGGGCTTTTATTTGATAATTCCATTATTTTTTCCCATGCAATAAATGGTGCAAACCTTGACAGTAACGAGTTATTAACAGCTTTACATGCTGTGTCAGTAATTGCTGATCATTATGATGATGAAATTGTTGCAATGGCTGGCGGTAGAAGAGCTGCTGATGTACAGCAGGAAGTTTAATACATATGCGGAGTTTTATGCCTGTGTCATGTTTGTGATACGGGCTTTTTTTGCTCATGAAAATATCACAACAAAAATTCGGTACATCTGTGTTATTATCCCCTTGGATTTTAACCTTCGGTTTATTTTGGTTGTATCCGCTTATTTATGCTTTTTATCTTAGTTTTACAGAGTATTCAACACTTGGTAATACTACAGAATTTATTGGGCTTGAAAATTATACGAGGATTTTTTCCGATAATTTATTCTGGAGGGCATTTGTCAATACATCGGTTTTTACATTCGGTACGGTTCCGGTAACAACCTGCTTCGCATTATTACTCGCCGTTCTCGTTAATTCATCGAGAATAAAAATAAAGGGATTTTTTCGATCGGCTTATTTTATACCCTCAGTAACTTCTCTTGTAGTTATAGCACTTATATTTTCCAATTTGTATGCAAAAAGCGGTTATGTAAACATATTGCTTTCATTGTGTGGTTTGCCCTACCCTGAAAGGGGATGGCTATTAGAACCAAATACTGCGCTTTTGGGCGTTATGCTTATGGATGTGTGGATTTCAGCCGGATATTATATGGTGCTTTTTTTAGCGGGTATCCAAGCAATACCAAAAGATTTATATGAAGCGGCATATCTTTCCGGTGCTACGGCATGGCAACAATTTAAGTATATAACTTTACCTCTCATAAGACCGACATTGTTGTTTGTTGTTGTTATCAATACGATAAAGTCATTTCAGATTTTCGTGGAAATATATGTGATGACGAAAGGGGGACCTCTGAATGCCACAACAACTCTTGTATATATGGTATATGAACATGCCTTTGAGCGTGCCGATAATATGGGCTATGCTTCTGCCTTGGCTTTTATAGTATTTGCGCTTTTACTCGTATTTTCACTTATACAGATGAGAGTTCTGAAAGCAAAAGCGTAAAAAATGGAACAAAACTGCTTCGAATGCAGTTCTAAGGTTATGAAGTGTACGGGATATTTATATATTCTTATTTTTCTCCTATCCGCATATTGTTCGAAGGCGCAGGATAGAGATAGTTCATTGTTTTCGTTAAAAGCAAGTTCCGTTATCTCAACGGAACTCTATACTTCGTTTTCAGATGATAGTTCATGGGTTCCGCGTTTACCGCCCATTGTTGGGAGAGCTATACTGCGAGGTAATGCACAATTCTTTTCGACAGTAACTGTTCCTTTCGAACTCTATTATTCCAATAGGAATTTCGGTACAAATCAGCCCTTTAATCAATTCGGTATCAGCCCACAAATAACTCCATGGCTTACATTACATGGCGGATATTTTTCCAATAAAGTTTCGGAATTCACTTTCGGAGATTTACGGATTCTTGGTGGGGGAATTGATATTCATCCGAGTAACTTCCGCTTTTTTGCAGGCTATGGTATTATACGTGAAGCCCGTAATCAAGAATTAAGAGATTCACTTGTGCTATTTTCAGGTGAATATAAGAGACTGATGTTTGCTGCCCGAGCCGGATATGATGAGAGTAATGGCAATTATGTTTATCTGAATATATTAAAAGCTTGGGATGATTCTTTCTCGTTGAATACACGGAATTCCATTCTTAATCCTGCCGATAATTTTGTGACTTCTTTAAGCGCAGGTCTAAGTATTGTACAAGGGCTTTATGTCTCGGCCGAGTTAGCGGCAAGTGCTACCAATAGCAACTCAAGTGCAAAAAAAATAGAGAATGTCGGTTCTATTCCCGACATAATTTTTATCCCTACCACCACTTCATTTATAGATGGTGCCGGAAAATTATCGGTATTATATAATGCTTTTTCAGACTGGAGTGTAAGAACAGAGGCGCAGTGGATTGGGCCCGGATTTACAACACAGGGTTTTATGCAATTACCGAATGATATATTGGATATTATTCTGTCACCTTCGTTGAGATTATTACAAGGGAAAATGTCGTTGCGCAGTTCGATGGGGGTACGATATAATAATTTGCGCAGTAATCGTTTGTCTGCCACCCAAAGGGTTATAGGTACGGGCGGAATTTCATGGCAGATTGAAGATAATTTGGGCTTTGATGCTTCCTACTCCAATTATGGCATACGTTCTCGTCACGATAATGATACCATACGTTTACAGAATATAGTACAAAATATTTCTTTCTCTCCCTATTACCAATTTGAAGGATGGGAGGGATTCCAAACTCTATCTGGAACGTTTACTCTTCAGGATGTTGATGATAATAATATCATTACCCAAAAACTAACAAATTCCACTGCATCAACGTTCGGGTTAAATCATGTACTCTCGTATGTCAATACGCTTAACTTCACAACATCGGTTTTTAATACACTTGTTAATAATGCAGCATTAACAATTTCCGTTCTTTCCGTATCGGAAACTGTCGGCTATTCTTTTTTTGATAATGTTCTTGATTGTTCAGCAACAATGGGCGTTAGTTCGGTAAAAACGCTCGAATCCGAATTTCAGTTCTTAGCTCGTTTATCCGCACTCTATAAAACTGACGAATGGGGTTCATTTTCACTTTTTGCCAATCTCAATTCCTACGATTACTCATCTGTTTCGTATAACCCATCCTTTAGAGAATTACAATGCAACTTGCAGTGGACTGTAAATTTTTAAGTATTCGGTAATCGAATTGACCTACTAAATCTTAAGTTTGCACATTGCTCATATCCTATAACGGTTTCCCTATGCTTGATTTATTCCCGATTGGGTTCGTTGGCTTTGTCGTCCTGATAATAATAATTTTAGTTCAAAGGTCGAAGATTGCAAGTTTATTGCAATCTATTAGTTTAATCGAAGCGTCAATTCTGACTCTACAAGGTATAGTAAGATCACAGAGTAAAAGACTTGATCAATTGGAATTAGGTTTATATGACAGACAAACTAAAGAAAACAGTAATGTAGAAAGTGAACCTAATGTGGTTAAAGAAGAAGCAGAGTCAAAAATTCAAAATTATGACAAAGTTGAAACCGAACTGCATATACAATCAATTTATGATGAAAATGAAACTATAGATACGAACGAGCATATTGAGACTGAAAACATTACAGTGGAAGCTGAGTCGGAGTTTGTAAAAGATAAACCCTACGAAGAAAAAATTCATGCAAAGCCGGGAAAGGAGTTTCTAAAAGATAGGCCGATTTTTGAGGCTAATGCGCCTAAATCCAAATCGCGCGAGGAATGGGAACAACTTATTGGCGGTAAAATACTCAATAGAATAGGTGCATTGGCAATAATTGTTGGAGTGGTATTTTTCCTAAAGTATGCTTTTGATAATAATCTTATACCGGAAAGTGTAAGAGTTTTGATGGGCGGGTTATTCGGACTTTCATGTTTGGGATTTGCCCATAAAATGAAACAAAAGGGATATGAAGTTTTTGCGCAGGGGATAGTAGGAACGGGTATTGCAGTTCTTTATATGTCGGTATATGCCTCGTTTAACTTTTATCATCTTGTTCCGCAGATAATAGCATTTGTTCTGATGAGTTTTGTTACGGCTATTGGATTGTGGCAAGCAATAAGGTATAGAGCATTTGTAATCGCGGCACTATCGTGGTTGGGTGGTTTCGGAACGCCATTTATGCTTAGTACAGGCGAGGCAAATCCCATTGGGCTATTCACTTATATCGCATTGCTTGTTGTTGGTATTCTTGGTATTCTTTATGTGCTTGATGAGTGGATTTTTTTGGAATTGCCGACCCGCTTCGCTGCCTACGGCATATTTGCTTTATGGTTTTATAATGATTATTCGGCAGGAAAACATTTTGCAATAAGTTTGTTTTTCTCAACACTTTTTTGGTTTTTATTCTATGGTTATGAATACCTGCGATTGAAGAATTTGAAAAGACCGGGTAATCTGATACATCAAGGCGGTTCTACAATGAATGCTATGACGTATTATAGTTTTTTATATACTATTATAGAATCGAAATATCCCGATTATACGGCTCCCTTTATTCTCCTCTACGGTTTGGCTTATGTATTACTCTATAAAATGGCTACAAATCGTAATGATGAATCGAAACAAATTTTAAGAGAACGTTACGCTTTAACAACGGCATTTACACTTTTCTTTGCAACTAATATTGCCTTTAATGATTTTAATACGGTTTCGCTTTGGTCAATCGAAGCATTGTTGATATTATTATTAGCAAAAAAAATCAATGTGAAAATACTCGAATGGTTCGGATTCGGTATGTATATAGCGTCAGCGTTTGTTCTGGTGACTACAGACAGCTCTTTTTCATATCACCCCATAGCAGATTTTATACCTATTCTCAATGAAAGATTTATATCATATTTTGCTTTAAGTTCATTTGCTCTTGCAAGCGTGATCATTGATAGAAAAAAATCTCTTTTCAGCTTGAATTATTTTCCATCTATACTTCAATGCTTGTGGGTTGTAATAGGTGTGTTCTGTATTGTGTCGGAAGTAGATAATACATTCAATTTTTTCGGTTTAGGTTTCAATCGAGATATAAATAATATCAGTAATCAATATTACGATTTTCAGTTTATCGGCGATATGTTGCAGATGTTGTTAGGAATAGTGTTTATAAGTGGTGCAGTCTATTTTGCATCGAAAAAAGATTACAAGTTTTCTGTCTATACAGCCGTTTTATGTTTAGTTCCTATTGTTATAGACTTGCTTATAAAAGGATATAGTTACTCGCCGGACGAGTGCTATACTTTTCTATTTAATTGGCGAGTAGGGATTTTAGCGATGTCAGCCGTAACTCTTTACGCAGTTTTGAAAAATGTTAAAAATATTGGCTTCTTAATCCATCCGGAAAACCATGCACTCTATTCACTTGTAACCTTATTGATAATATCAGTTATAATGATTCTTGTACATGGTGAAGTAGTATCGTATTTTGACAAAGCACGTTTACAACTCATTTTGGAAAAGATTTCCGGAGCACCTTATTCACTTTGCTTACAGTTACTCGATATGACTGAAAAAGCTCATTTCGTTATATGGTGGTCAGTAACTCTTATGATAATTTCATCGTTTACCCATAAGTACAGAAATTTTGCAGGGTATATTATTGTTACCATGCTTATTGTTATAAATACGCTCAAAATATTTTTTGGTTTATGGCAATATAGTCCGATACAAAATTTCACACTTATTCTGAATATTCGTTTTCTTGCCATTTTAGTTTATATCTTGTCGCTTACAGGAGTGATAGTTTATGTTCATAAATTTATTAAAGAGAAGAACGAATTTGATACTTTGTTAAGTAGATTCTACGCAGCACTTGCTGCATTGTTGTTATTCATTCTACTTAATATAGAAGCTGTTGATTATTTTGAAATGTTAAAGTATCCGTATTGGGTTAATACTGATTTGTTTGTTGATTCCGATATTATAATAAGGCAGCTTTCAAATAAACAGCAATTATCAATTTCAATCGTATGGATTTGTTATGCGGGGATAATGTTATGGTTGGGAATCTTGAAAAGGAAATTCGTTATTCGCGTTATCGCAATGCTTTTAGTCGGTGCTTCCATACTTAAAGTGTTTTTATTTGATCTGAGTTATTTACAAACTCTCTATAGAATATTTTCTTTTATAGGTCTCGGATTCGTGCTCATGCTCTTATCGTTTCTATATTATCGTTTCAAAGATGTTCTTTTGGGTGCCGTCATTAAAGACAACCCCAATACCGATACGGTGGAAGACCGGAGCAATGCGGAGCCATCGAATGAATAGATACTCCCTTTTTCGTAATTTGCAGTTTGTATTCTCAATTGACTTTACTGTATGATTCAGGAATTACTTGCACTTTCGGAACAACTTGATACTGATATTCAAACGCTTAATGATGAACAATCCATTGAGGCATTTCGGTTAAAACATCTTGTAAAGAAAGGTACTTTGCAGACCTTTGTCGATCGTTTACGAGATGTTCCGAAAGAGGAGAAACCCATTATAGGTAAAACCCTTAATGAAGTTCGTCGCAAAGCTGAACAGGCATGGACTGAAGCTAAAGACAGCATTGAGAATCAGAAAAATACAACCGCAAGTATCGATGTAACATTACCTTCGCGCAGGCAGAGAAGAGGAACAACTCATCCGATTACACAAACCTTGGATAAAGCAATTGCTGTTTTTAAAAAGTTGGGATTTGATATTGCCGAGGGACCCGATATAGAGAATGATGCCCATAATTTCGGATTACTCAACTTTGCCGACGACCACCCTGCACGCGATATGCAGGACACTTTTTTCCTCGATGAAAAACATGGCGAAAAACTATTATTACGGACACACACTTCTTCGGTGCAGATTCGGTTAATGACATCGCAAAAGCCGCCTATAAGGGCGATAATGCCCGGACGTGTCTATAGAAATGAAGCCGTAAGTGCGCGTTCTTTAGCAGAATTTCATCAGGTAGAGGGGCTGTATATTGATAAGAATGTAACATTTGCCCAATTGAAGGGAACTTTGGTAGCTTTTGCAAAGGAAATGTACGGAAAGGATTTGAAGTATCGTTTCAGACCTTCATATTTTCCTTTTACGGAACCAAGTGCCGAAATGGACATTACCTGTTATTTATGTGGTGGTAAAGGATGTCGGGTTTGCAAGTATACCGGATGGCTGGAGATTCTCGGATGTGGTATGGTACACCCGAATGTATTACGAAATTGCGGTATTGACCCTGATGAATATAGTGGATATGCTTTTGGTTTCGGTATTGAAAGAGTTACGCTTCTTACCACCGGTATAGATGATATACGTTATCTATATGAAAACGATGTCCGTGTTTTAAGACAATTTTAGTATCAATATGAGTACAAATCCTGTAAAAGAAGAACAATTAGGCGAATCATACGGAGCATTCGTTAAGCGACAATTCAGAAAAAACAGAATGGGATTATGGTCGGCATATTTTGTACTGTTTTTATCGGGAATAGCATTGTTTGCTGATTTTCTTGCTAATGATAAACCAATAATTGCTTCGTATAAAAATCAAATCGTTATGCCCATTTTTAAGGAATATGGTGTTTCCTTGAAAGTTGTCGATTGGTATAAGGGTGAGTTAACGAATTCCGATTGGCGAATGCTTCAATATGATTGGTCTTTGTTCCCGCCGATACCGTATTCTCCGCAAGCAGCCGATGGAACCGTCATTACATTACCTGATGCGAAGCCGACCGCCAAACATTGGCTTGGTACTGATGATATCGGCAGAGATGTTTTAGCGGGTATTATACATGGAAGTCGTTATGCTTTAGCAATCGGACTTGTTGCAATGGGTATTGCACTTTGCATAGGTATCGTAATGGGACTTTTAGCCGGATACTATGGTGGTTGGGTTGATACTTTTATTTCGCGACTTATAGAATTGGTTATAACCTTTCCGACATTCTTTCTTATTATAACTATTGTTGCTATGGTGCAAGCCGGCAGCATTTGGCTTATTATGTCTTTGATTGGCTTAACCGGTTGGACAAGCATTGCACGATTTATACGTGGCGAGGTTTTAAGAATTCGCAATTTGGATTTTGTCTCTGCAGCACAAGCATTAGGATTTAGTCAGTCGAGAGTAATTTTCCGACATGTTTTGCCAAATGCGCTGGCACCTGTTTTGGTAAGTGCAGCTTTTGGTATAGCAGGTGCTATTCTTACCGAATCAGCATTGAGTTTCCTTGGGTTTGGTGTACCACCGACAGTTGTAACGTGGGGCTCTGTATTATTCAAAGCTCGTGGTAATGTATCGGCTTGGTGGCTTGCAGTTTTTCCGGGTTTTTTAATATTTTTAACTGTATCGGCTTATAATCTTATAGGCGATGCTTTGCGCGATGCAACTGATCCGAGATTGCGTTCCTAATTTACGGAGTGTTATATATGATATATTTGACAAGAATTGACGGTCGTCCGATTACAGTTAATAATGACGAAATAGAAACCGTCGAAACCTCATTCGATTCTACCATTACCTTTGTAAGTGGTAGAAAAATTGTTGTAAAGGAATCTTCGGAGATTATAACAGAAAAAGTAATTGCATTCAGACGTTCATGTTTGGTGCCGACCAAGTAAGAAGTGCTTAAGGTGCTTGCCAAAACGCTAATGAGTTATTAGTACGGTAGTTAATATAATTCGTACCGGATTTAACATCTTTTGTTTCAAACTTATCCGGCTTCTGATAATAAAAATCGGGCGGTGAAAGTCTTATATAGGTTATTGTTTTGCCTTTTCCCTTCGTTTCCGCATTAAATTCACTATTGAGTAGACATACGAAACGATACAAGTTTTTTGCAAGGTAATTATACAGAAAATCACCTTTTTCCATAGAAAATCTTCTATTCCAATTCGATTCAGGATTAAGTGCTATAGACTTTCCCTGAATCAATCTTTGCCTTACTTCTTCAATACTATACAATATCCCATTCCTATTAATAAAATAAGCATCATGGGTGGGATCAATCATTATCCATTTATTCCACCGACGAGAGAAAACGCTATTAACGGCATGATAATCTTTATCATTCGTGTCTTTGGACAAACAAGAGACAATACGTGAACAAAAACCGAGAGATAAATAACATTCATTCAGAATTGTGGCAAGACCCCTACAATCTATTCCCTTACGTTTCTTCCGGCACTCATCTATCAAATCAAGCGCATTCTAACTTACAGACATAGCACCGTT
>JALHLL010000114.1 GCA_022844575.1 bacterium | reverse complement strand
CATCAACCAATTCTTTTAAATCAATGGAAGGACCTTTTTCTTTGCGTGGCTGAGCAACCATATTACCTTTCTTATTCACAGCAAAGTAGTTGATACCCCAGCCGCGTATATTATAAAGCTCTACGGCATCATCCACATTCCAATTACGCATTCCTTTTTCTCTTTCGGTTATAGTTGTGTGAAGAAAATTGAGGCGCAAAACTACGGAATGGCACCTCAAATACTGCATGTGAGTCAATGAAGTTTTGGAAATGAGCCCTTAAGGGCTATTGCAAAGATTTATTCTTTTCAAATACGGGTCACATTTCATCGGAATGGACTTCGTGTCGAAAGTTTGTTATATTCGCAAACTGTGTACGATCTTTTGAGGAAAGTAAACGAAATAAAATGGCTTCTGACAAAAAACTTAATATCAATGAACTGAATCAGCGTTTCTCGGATTTTTTGAAACGAAAAAACTATCGAAATACTCAGGAGCGATATCGTGTTTTGGAGAGAATAGCGGAGTTTGACAAGCACTTCAGTGCTGATGAATTGTATTTTTATATGAATAGTCGGGGCGATAGTGTATCAAGAGCTACAATATACTCAACACTTGATTTATTAACACGTTGCGCTATTCTTGTAAAACATCGTTTCCAGGGTGAGAGTGCGCATTTCGAACTCTCCGATCGTCTCCCTGATCATGATCACCTTATATGTGTTGAATGCGGTTTCATTGTTGAGTTTCAAGAAGAATCGCTTGTTGATGTTCAGAAGCGTATATGTGAGATTCATGGCTTTAAACCGGTTAAGCACTCATTGCAAGTATTCGCCGTATGTCCCGATCCGGGACGTTGTGAGCATAATCGCTCATAATATAATAGTATTAAAAATTACCAACTGAAAAACAAAGGATACCATGGCAAGAAATCTTGTTATAGTCGAATCACCGGCAAAAGCCAAAACAATTGAACAATATCTTGGTTCGGAATACATTGTACGAGCATCCATGGGACATATACGTGATTTGCCGAAGGATGATAAAGCCATTGATATAGAGCATGGTTTTGAACCCGTCTATGAAATAACCGAAGGTAAAGATAAGCTAGTTAATGAGTTGAAAAAATTAGCAGATAGTTCGGAGCAAGTATGGCTTGCAACTGACGAAGACCGTGAAGGAGAAGCTATCGCTTGGCATTTGTATGAAGCGTTGGGTTTGCACAATAAACCCGTAAAACGTATTGTATATCATGAGATAACTAAAAAAGCCATATTGGAAGCAATTGCTCATCCTCGTGACATAAATCTCAATTTGGTAAATGCCCAACAAGCGAGACGTTTATTAGATCGTTTGGTGGGATTTGAGCTTTCACCTTTGCTTTGGAAAAAAGTAAAACCGTCTTTATCTGCCGGTCGTGTGCAATCTGTTTCTGTCCGTTTGATAGTAGAACGTGAAAGAGAAATACGAACCTTCGAAACATCGTCGGCATACAGAATTCAGGCGGATATGCTCGTTCAGGGTAACAAAGACCGTGCTTTTACGGCGGAATTACCAAAACGTTTCACTCAATTGAATGAAGCGGAAGAGTTTTTATCAAGGTGTAATGGAGCACAATTTTCTGTTGCGGGACTTGAAGTAAAACCTGCAAAAAAATCACCCTCGGCGCCATTTACAACAAGCACTTTACAACAGGAAGCATCAAGGAAACTCGGTTACTCGATAGCGCAGACAATGCAAATAGCGCAAAAATTATATGAAGCGGGACACATAACATATATGAGAACCGATTCAGTAAACCTTTCTGAGTTGGCTATTGATATGGCAAAAAATGAGATTCTCAATTCTTTTGGTGAACGATATAGCAGTCCTCATCAATACACAACGAAAAGTAGTTCAGCTCAAGAAGCGCACGAGGCGATCAGACCGACTGCTTTTGAGAGAAGAAGCGTTGAGGGTGATAGGCAAGCCCAAAAGCTTTATGAGTTGATTTGGAAAAGAACTTTAGCGTCACAAATGAGCGATGCTCAATTAGAAAAAACAACTGCATCCATAACAGTTTCCACCATGCCGGATTTATTGATTGCAACAGGAGAGGTATTAAAATTTGACGGTTTCTTGAAACTCTACTTGGAATCAACAGACGAGGAAAAAGAAACAGAAGATGAAAAAATGCTTCCGATTATGAATCAGGGAGACGACCTGACATTGGTAACAATGACAGCAACGGAACGTTTTGCGAAGCCCGCCGCACGTTATACCGAAGCAAGTCTTGTAAAAAAAATGGAAGAATTAGGAATCGGACGACCTTCTACTTATGCCCCTACAATTTCGACGATACAGAAAAGAGAGTATATCATAAAGGAAGATAGGGAAGCTCACGAAAGGGAAATTCGGATTGTTACACTTAAGGATAATGTAGTAACGACCATTGTAAAAAAGGAAAAGTTTGGGGCTGAAAAATCCAAGTTATTCCCTACGGATATTGGAATGATTGTGACTGACTTTTTAGTGGAATACTTTAATCAAATATTAGATTATAACTTTACCGCTACTGTTGAGGCGCAATTTGACAAAATTGCCGAAGGTAAAGCTGAATGGCGCACAATGCTCGGCGATTTTTATGAACCGTTTCATACAACAATTGAAGAAACTTTTAAAACTTCGGCTAAAAAGACTGCTGAACGTTTATTAGGAACCGATCCGGCCACAGGTAACAATGTCTTTGCAAAAATCGGACGGTATGGACCCATGGTACAAATTGGCGAAAGTAATACCGGTATTACCAAATTTGCAAGTATTCCATCCGATATTTCAATAGAAACTATTGACTTAACAGCTGCTCTTGATCTATTTAAATTACCGCGATTAATCGGCGTATATGAGAATGAAGACGTGACTGCCGGACAAGGAAAATTCGGACCTTATGTAAAACATAAAGGGAAATTTATATCTCTTTATGAAGGTGATGATGTTATGACAATCGGAATAGAACGTTCCATTGAGTTGATTGAGAAAAAGCGTGAAAGAGAACAACAAGCATTAATTAAGGAGTTTCCTGAAAATCCGGATGTTAGAATTATTAAAGGACGATTCGGGCCTTACATTGCTATCGGAAAAATAACTGTGAGAATTCCAAAAGGAGAAGCACCGGAAACTATAACCCTTACGCGATGTTTTGAACTGCAAAAGGAACAAGGTAAAGATATACCCGAAAAAAAATCCGGTAAAAAAAGCGAGCAAGCATTAGATCCGAAAACAATTGTAAGGGAATTTGAAAAATATCCGAGCGTAAAGATTGTTAACGGTCGTTACGGATTACAAGCAATAGTTGGTAAAAAAGCTGTTCGATTACCGAAAGATGCAGATATCAATACAATCTCAGCCGAGCGTATAATAGCTTTGCAAGTTGAACAGGAAACAAAAGAACAACCGAAGAAAAAACAGAAAGAAGAGAAAATAGAATCCATTAATATTATTAAGCATTTTCCTCTTAACCCGAATGTTAAAGTAGTAAGTGGGCCTAAAGGACCATATTTACTTGTCGGTAAAGATGAAGTGAAAATACCAACAACGACAAATCCGACCATGATGACTTTAGAGCAATGTTTATCATTACATCGTTTAGCCGCTTTGGAAAAAGCGCGTAAAACTGCAAAGAGGGCATTAAAAACAAAATAAGTTTTTTAGTAAATACTTCTTTTACAACTAATTTTTCCGCTGCAATGAGGTTGTTTCTTTTAATAATGTTGCTAAGTATTGTAGCAGGTAAGGTGTATGCTTTACCTGCTAATTTTTTTGTTGATTCTGTAAAACAGTCATCTCGAGCTGCAGATGTTGAACCTGATGGTAATGACATAAGAAACCAGCTTGTCAGAGCTGTCATTTATCCTGAGGCAGCTCATCGATCAAAAATAGAAGGTGCCGTAGTTTTAACAGTATTAATTGATTTTGATGGTACTATTAAGAAAACGAAAATTCTAAATTCTTCTAATGAGCTTTTTACTCAAGCAGTTGAAATAGCTACAAATAAAGTCAAAACTAATCCTGCAATGCAAGGAGGTAAACCTATACAGTATTGGATGACAGTACCCATTAAGTTCGAATTAAATAATAGCAGAACAAATAGTCTTCTTTTTAAGAAAGTTGGACATGATAAAGAGTTTACAGATTTTTTGGGAATACAGCTCTCGACAAAATTAGGCGGATTATATAGGAATAGGAGTAGTGAAATGATAAGTGGAACTGTTACTGTTTCAATAACATTGGAAAACGATGGTGAGATTGATGATGTAGAAGTATTAAGTTCAACATCTGATTATTTGGAGGAAGTTATACCGGATATGCTCGAAGATTTGAAGCTGATAAATGGAATATTCCCTGATAATAAAGATGTTCGCAACCTAAAAGTTACACTTAATGTAACGATTGCCAAAGAAAATTAGGAGATACTATTATTTTTTGTGAATGAGTATATTGGATGGACAACTAATTTGTAAATATAGAATTAGATTTGTGCAGAACTATGATACATTAAATGAATAATATATCAATCGTAGATGATGAAGATAAGATAAGTACACTACTGAAACGTATTTTATCATTAGAGGGATTTGAGCTAAATAGTGATCTGACGCAAATAAATATGATTTGTACAAATAAAAAATTTTTAAAACAATTTTTACTACAATGAAGTTGTTTCCTTTATTAATGATGGTACTCATAATGTCAGGTAAAGTGTATTCTTTACCTGCTATTTTTTTTATTGATTCGGTAAAGAAAACTATAGATGCTGATTCGGAGATATTTATAGCAGCAGATGTAGAGCCTGATGGTAATGATATTAGAAGGCAAATAAGTGCCTTTACTGTATATCCTGAAGAAGCTTTAAGAAGTAATCTTGAGGGACAAGTTATGTTAAAGATACTGGTTGATTTTTCAGGTGAAATTACTAAAGTTCTAGTTGATAAGTATACAGATAAAGTATTTATTAATTCGGCAATGGAAGCAGCGTACAAGGTGAAAACTAATCCGGCAATGCAAGAAGGAAAGCCAATACAATATTGGATGTTAATACCTGTTCGATTTTCTTTACGTAGTGATTATGACATCCAAGTACCCAATAAGCCTGTCTGTCCAGATACTTTATTTACTAATCCTTTTGGGAGAGAAATTGCAAGATTGGTAAACAAACGATTGACAGTGAAAGAATATATGGTAAAGGGAAATATTCATATTTCCGCCACTTTAACAAAAGATGGGTATGTTCGTGATGTTAGAATTTTAAATTCTACAGAAAGTGAATTTGAAGATATTGTTATAAACATTCTAGAAAAGTGTCGAATAATTTATGCGATTAACGAAGAAAGACCTGACTTCCATGACGTGAATATAGTAATACCATTTAAAGCTAACAGTATAGAATAAAAATTATAAAATGAGAAAAGTGAGGATTGATAGCATTCCCCTGTGCATGTACAGGTTTAAATATTATTCAATTATCTTTTCCAACTCGACGCGGCGCAAACGTTTTCGATAATATTCGAGGTCTTCCGGTGTGCGTAAAGGTAAGGGCTTTTGCTCGCCTTCACTACGTGTAGATAACAATTTTTTACTTACACCACGCTTAACTAATTCATTCGCTATAAAATTCACGCGTTTTTGTGCCAATGCTTTATTGTATGCTTCCGAAGCAACTTCGTCAGTGTGACCGACAAGTTCAATCTTTTTTACTTTACTGCTATATCTCTTTATATTTTCTGCAACTATGTCCAATTCTTTTTGCCATGTTTGTTCCGTTTCCATTCCATTACTATCAAGTACAAAAGTGTAAGGGTCTTCTGAAACATCATTAGGGAAATTGATACGCAATGCAATTTTTTCGGGTAATGTAATTTCTACAATGCGTGGTCTATATTTATCTTCAGGCTTAAAATTAAGTTTTTCGGTAAAATATAAGCTATTATCTTTTTGTGCAGTTATGTCTACCGGATTATCATTCGGCACTTCCAATGAATACTCACCACTTTCATTACTCTTTGTTTGCGCTACCGTTTCACTTGTTCTTGAGTTTTTAGCTATAACATCCGCATCAGCAACAGGATTATTCCTTATATCTTTAACCGTCCCTTCAATTTTAACAGTAAAAGGATTTTTTTTACTTTCGACTCGCTCTATATCACTTGAATTGTAAAACTCACGAAGAACAAACATATCAAAATCTTTTTCCGGAATTATTCCATTTTGGGACTGATTTGATGAATAGAATAACAAAGTTTTAGGATTCTCGAAGGAGGTCGGAAATACTTCATCAAAAACGGTGTTTACAGGTGCACCATAATTCTCAGCATTTGAAAATACATTCGGTGAAAGTACAGCCGAGTTAATTCGGGAAAATAGTATATCATATCCACCGATAGTTTCATGCCCGGGTGAAGAAAAATATAAATATTCACCATCGTCGGAGACGAAAGGCGATATCTCATCACATGGTGTGTTAATTTTCGGACCGCAATTTATAGCATTAAAAATTGTATCGTTCGACACTCTTGCAAACCAAATATCCGTTCCACCGAAACCACCCTCTTTATCGGAGGAAAAAAACATATATTTTTTATCGGGAGTAAAAGCCGGATGCGATGACCATTCACTTACTGTCTGTTTTTTACCTGCAACTTTTAAGGATGCCGTATATATCACGGAATTTGTAGATGGTGTAGAGTAGGCATGAATAGGTGAAGAGGAAATGGATGCACTCATTCCCTGTGATACATCTTTCTGTGTTTTTGTTCTTTGGAAAGTTGTATTGGATTCTATGCTTAAGAGGGAAGATGAAAGTTGTACTTTTCTTTCTATTTCCCT
Organism: bacterium; assembly: GCA_022844575.1. Lineage (GTDB taxonomy): Bacteria > Bacteroidota > Ignavibacteria > Kapaibacteriales > UBA961 > UBA2353. Next base: position 3,695 of record JALHLL010000114.1, on the reverse strand, counting down.
TAAAACATTGTCGGTTGTCATAAAACCTTCAGCGTTTTTATTAAGCAACAACTTCCATTCATTAGAATCCGAACCCGCACCTTTAACTTTTCTGATCCTTAGAAATGTATTATTAACTTTTTCGGTTGTATCAAACGCTTTACCCGTCCACGCTTTTGGCTTACATTCAATCGGCGGCGTTATGCATGTCAATTCTTTGGGATGATCTAGTTTATTATTTACACATGAGTATAAGTACAGCGCTGTACATAAAAGTACGGTCTGTAGGGTGCGCGCGTATATATACTTATGCTTATTCATATTACGAATTTTGCGATATACTTTCTATAAAATCAATTGGATGTTTTATTAGCGATGACTTTGAGATGTCGAAACAATATCCAACCGATAAGGCGCCATCCAAACGCTCTAAATACTCTTGCTTCGGGATTTCAAAAGCTCCGAGTAGTTCAGTATGATGGTTGATATATTGCGAATCTACAAAGTGGAAGCCGCATAATGACAAAAAAATGCACGAATAGATAAAAGCACATTTGGATGCATCGGAAACCCGCGAGAACATGGATTCGCCGCAAAAGGCTGCTCCTGACGAAATGCCATATAAACCTCCTACCAGAGTATTATTATTCCATACTTCAAATGAATGTGCATTTCCTTGCTTATGAAATTCCGTATAGCACTCTATTATCTCTTCATTTATCCAACAATCATCTCTATCGGCACATGCTTTTATTACATCTGAAAAAGCTGTATTTATGGTATAGATAAAATTATTTCTACGAATAGCTTGTTTAAGCGATTTACTCACTTTTATTCTATCAAGCAGAAAAATTGCACGCGGATCGGGATTATGCCATTCCATTATTCCCGTATAATCATTCCACATCGGAAAATATCCATTCGAATAGGCATATTGTAATGCCTCTGTTGTTATAGTATTATTAAGCAGAGTAGGTGTTTCCATCGGTTTATCTTTTCCGAACAATCATGCGTTTATATGGAATTCCTTTTCGTAGTGAAAACTTTTCCTGATCTGTTTTGGGCAAATCCCAGTCTTCATCGTTCTCACAGTATTCAAATGTAAACTTACCGTATTCCTTCATAATCTCTTGTTGATACAAATCCACTTCTTCTACATCAGTCATAAGAAATAATGTTGCATCATGGCGCATAACTCGGTATAATTCTTCTAAGAACTCTTGTGAAAACAATCGTCGTTTATGATGCCTTAACTTAGGCCAAGGGTCAGGAAAAAAGTAAAAAATCGTATCTATGGAATCATCCTCGATAAAACTCAAGCCATTTACGACACTATACCATAAGGTAGCTACATTCGTCAATTCTTCACCCGCTAATACCGAATGAATCCATTCGACAGCTTGTTTACGCAATTCCATACCCAAAATATTAATTTCGGGATGAATGAGTGAATAATCAATCAGTAATCCGCCACGACCGCACCCTATATCAAGAACTGTAGGTTGTTTTCCATTTGCAAAATAATCATCCCATTTAATATGCTCAATAAGTGGGGGGTACCAAAAAGGACTTTTATGATGACTCTTAAAAGAGAGATAAAGGGTTGGATTAACATGATGCCTCATCCTAGGCATCGGATATTTTTTGAAGTCAATTACTTTCATCGTTGTTTCTTATCCTGATCAATATACTTTTTCAAGGCGTTTACAATAAGAGAAGGTTTTTTCTCTGCAGTCTCTTTTATTTTTTCGGCTTTTAGGCGTAACTCTTCTTCTCTCAAAATCTCTTCACGCTTTTTCCTGATTTCTTCCTCCGTTAGCTTTCTGGCAGGCGGTAAATCAAGGTTAGGGTTTTCTTTGCGAAAACGCTCCCGTAATTCTTCGAGTATTTCAAGAGGTAAAGGCATATTATTTTTTCATTAATGCTTCTATTTCCGTTATAGTTCTCGGTAGGGCATCCGAAAGATTTATCGGCTCATTATCCGTTATCAGAATATCATCTTCAATACGAATACCTATATTCCACCATTTCTTATCGCATGGGCTTCCTTTAGGTCTATATATACCCGGTTCAACCGTTATTACCGAACCTTTTTTCAAGTTTCCGAATGTTCCTGCATCATGAACATCCAAACCAAGATAATGGGAAGTGCCATGCATAAAATACCATTTTGCTTCAATAGGGTCTTTTATTATTTGCAATTCCATTAAACCACGCCGTATCACCTCTAACGCTGCATTATGTGGTGCACGGAATTCATTGTCTTTTCTACTTGCAGCTATACCTGCATTCTGTGCTTCCAATACCAGATCGTAGATTAATTTTTGCTCTTTCGTAAATACACCACTCACGGGAAAAGTTCTTGTAATATCGGCAGTATAGTTCTGATACTCGGCTCCGCAATCGGCAAGAATTAAATCGTTTGATTGTGTTTTTTTTCTATTGGAAATATAATGGAGAATACAGGCATTATAATCTGAACCGACTATGGAAGGATACCCTACATCTTCAGCACCAAGCCGTTTGAACGTATATTCCATTATCGCTTCTATTTCATATTCATTCATTCCTGCTTTTGCTTGTTGCATTACCGCTTTATGTCCCTCAATACTTATGTCTATTGCCTTCTGCATCATTCGCAATTCATCTGCATCCTTTATTTCACGCATTGCAGCCAATTTGGGGATTGCCGTTTTAATCCATAGTTCAGGAAAATCCTTGTGAAGGAATTCTTTTATTTCAGAATCTACAAAGTACTTCTGATTTATAATCGGAGGTAAATATGTTGATGTTGGTAAGCCCGCCAGCCAAAGGGTATCTTTGTTTTTTAAAATTGTTTTTAAAACATTTGTTAATTCGCTTATATTCTCGGCTGAACTTATTCCTAAAATCGGATCCACTTCATTCAGCCCTAATCTTGTTCCTACCCATACTTCTCTTTCTACCGCTCTCGGTGTTACGAAAAGAATTTCCGTCACATTTTTACCTTTATACTCAAAACCTTGGGGTATAAGTAATAATGCTGAACTGGCATCGGGCATACCAGTTAAATACCATAAATTACTGTTTTGTCTGTATTCATAATCAACATCATTCTGCCTATTACGTATATCAGCCGAAAATGAAAGGATAACTGATTTATTTGAAAATTCTGAGATTAATTTTGTTCTTCTCTCTTTATACCTTGAAATTGGAATACCCTCTCTGAAAGGATATATATACTCGAAAGTAACTCCGGGTGCTTGCGCCCCAAGCTCGTTGATTATAAGGAAAACAAACAATACAAATGTAACAAGTGTTTTCATGATATACCTGCAATTCCAATAACGGCTACATCTACACGACGCGCACCTTGCTCTAATAAAATTTTTGCACAATTATTTACCGTTGCACCTGTTGTAAAGATATCATCAATAAGTAAAACGTTTTTATCGAAGAATGAAGTTTTTTGAGCCATTGATTTGAATAAACCGCTCACATTTGACAACCGTTCCTTTGAAGATAATGTTGTTTGTGAAGGAGTATATTTTGTCCGATATAATGCCTTTGGAGAAATAGGTACTTTTATGATTGACTCAATTCCTTTTGCAATAATTTCTGCTTGATTATATCCCCGTTCGCGTTTTCTTGCGGCATGAATAGGTACAGGAATAACTGAACTATACTGTATAAACGATTGTTCTTTAATGATTTCACCAAGTTTTTTTCCAAGAACA
>JALHLL010000113.1 GCA_022844575.1 bacterium | reverse complement strand
TTCCACCAATGATGCACCGTCATTCACAAATGTAATCGTGCGATTACCATTTAAGTCAACGTCACCACTTGTAAGTGTTAACACCGATGTAGCACCATCCACACGAATATTACGAAGGAGGACTACATCGCCGCTTGATTTGTTTACGGTAATATTCCAGAAAGTAGGTGTAGTTGCCATTGCAGCATCGCCACCTATATACTGTGTACCTGTACCATTAAAAGTAACTGTACCGGCACCCGGAGTATAGCTACCAGCACCATTCACATACATGTTACCCTTAATATTCATGCCTGTAGCTGCAGGTGCTGAAGCACCGGTAAAAATCACATTTTGGAATGTTGGTGCTGTTGTTAGAATGTTATCACCGGCACCGGACAAAGTAATAGTAGATGTACCGGAAGCAGTAAATGTTCCAGCATTTGTAAATACATCCGCAATCGAGAAACTTGAAGTTGTTACAATATCAGAAGCCGCCGCAACCGTAAATCCGAAAAATGATAATGTACCATTATTCGTAATTGTTCTTTGCGCAACGTTCGTAAAAGTAATGGCACCTGCGGAAGCTGTAAATGAACTACCGGAAGCAACAGTAAGATTACCACCGATTGTTATAGCAGCAACTGCCGTTGAAATACTTGCAACCTGATTTACCGCCAGTGGAGCAATGTTCACATTAAAGAATGTACTACCCGTATTTGTAATTGTTCCTGCAGTACCGGAAAATGTTATCGTACCTGCGGAAGCAGTTAATGTACCTGCACCCGAAAAAGCACCCGCACCTGCACCGGAAATATTAAAACTCGAACCTGTTGTTACCGCACCGGCAACAGCAAGATTATAGAACGTTAAAGTACTTCCTGAAGCAGTTGTGATTGAACCGGCAGCAGCATAGGTAATTGTACCTTCTACCGCTATCAATTTACCTGACCCTTGAACAGTTATAATCCCGTTCATAACGATTGACGCACTACCTTGGTCGCCACCTGTCGAGCCGTCACCGACTTCGATGTATGAACCGTCCGTAACGGTTAAGCTACCGAATGTTACCGCACCACCGCCGCTTGAAAGAGAAACACGTTTTTTCAAGCTATTGGTAAATCTGATTGTGCTTGCAACAGTTGCTTCAACAGTACCTGCCGTCGCTGTTTTTGTAAGATTGCCGATTACCGTAAAACTTGCAGCAATACCTGTTGCAGTTCCTGTGTTAGCAAGTATAACATCATTAAAAATTAAACTGCTAATCGAACCACTATTAACAAGTATTGCTGTCGCATTAACGGTATTTGTAAAACTAACTGCCCCGTCTGATGCTGCAAAAGTCGCACTTGCACCGACAGTCATTACGCTTACCACCGTAAATGAAGAAGCTGTCGTAACATTATTACCTGAAGTGTTTGCTAATGTTAAGTTGAAAAACGTAAGCGTACCCGCCGTCGCTTTACTGATTGTTTTGGTATTTGTACCGCCAATAGTGATTGTACTTGCCGAAGCAACCAAAGAACCGCTTCCGGAAACATCAATGTTCCCTTCAACAGTAAGGTCTATGGCTGTTGTAACCACACCGCTTACCGTTAGGTTATTAAACACCAATGTTGCAGCACCGGTTTTTGCAATAGCGGAAGATGTTGTACCTGTTATAGATACATTAATTAACCCTGCACCGTTGCTTGCGTCGAATGAGGCAGCAGCATTACTAAGGTTAATACAGTTTCCGCCCGAACTGCCGGTTATCGTTACCTGATAGGTACCGCCTGCACTGGGTGGTTGGAAAACAGAAGCCGCATTGTTCAGTACCAATGAATTGATGGAAACGCTTTGATCGAGCGTTACCGTATGTCCTGCAATAACCACATCATCGCCGGGTCCCGGAACTGCTCCGCCTGCCCATGTAGCTGTTGATGACCAATTCCCGGTAGCCGTTGACGTTATTGTCGCTGCATTCAACGCCGGGAACGCGAGGAATGCAAGAATCAACGCAAAGGCAAGGGTAAAACCCTTCCTGCGCAGTTTGTTCCGAATATCCGGCATATATCCTGCTGCCGATTCGGAATGCTTTGAGTAAGCATGTTTCATGGAAACAATCCTTTGATTATGAAACAATGAATAATCTGACCGAACAATGCTTTTATCATCCATTTCGGTCTCCATTTAAAATTGTGTTTATTATGTGCATTGAATTTATCCTGCATGGGATATGATGGGTATTCGTGCCCCTATAGAACACCTTACTGTTTGTTAAGCAACTGATCATGTGTACCTCAACTATGAGTTAATCATAAAAAGGATAAAAAAATACTTGAACTCATTTTCGTTTTTTTCATAATCACATTCACTCTTTTCACATCAGCTTTACTGTATTACCAGTAAAGTTTTTAATGTTACCATTCCGTCCGTTTCAAATCTTACCATATATGTACCCGACATAAGTTGTTTTGTATCAACAGTTATTGCGTTTTCGCCACTTTCATACAAAGTATTATCGGCGATGATGCTCACTACTTGACCGATTGAGTTAAGAATGCTCACCGAAACATGTCTTCTTTGGGGTACATTGAAGCGAATAACACTGCTACTACTTGCCGGATTCGGTATCGGTTCCGAAATTTCAATTCCGCCATTTACTTTATCATCATCTACAGAAGTAATCGCTCCGCTTATCGTAAAGAATGTAGTTCTGTCATATTCCAATTCGGGAGTTTTCGGATAAATCGCTCTTAACGTACCTTTTGTCGTATTGATAGAAGGAATTGTCCACTCCAAAAGACCTTTTGTAACATCTACATTCTCTTTTACGGTAACCCAAGTATTACCTCCATCGGAACTGAATTCTATATCGGCTAATTTTACTGCGTTTTTAATGCTCCACCGTATTCTATCTTTCGCAAGTGCTTTTAACTTCACATCTTCGCGCGGATATGTAAAGGTTAATGTACCCGCAAGTACTTTAAATTCTCCCGAACGGGTAATTTCCATCTGATCGTACATATCAATCATACGAACCACCGCTCTTGTCGAATTAACATTTGCAGGTATAGTCCATTGGCTTTTACCATCGGAAGCACGGCGTGATGAAACCACTTGTTTCCATCCCATTGTCGTATTATTCAAATCGGTAAATTCAAATCGTGCATTATCCACGCCCTCGCTTGACCATAGAATATTATCGGTCATACCGTATTTATAAACAGGGTCGGTATTTGCCGGTCTTGAAATGCCCGCAAAAATGGAAACGATAGTAAACGGAGCATCGCTGCGGTCAAGTTCCACACCTGTCTCCGCATCAATTAACCGTATCAAGTTATTAAAGGTAGGTGTACCCGGTGTTTGCCAAGCAAGTGCTTCCGTATCGGCAGCAACGGTATTGAATGTAATGCGTTGCCATGTCGCTCCGCCGTCTCTCGACCATTCCACATGCACCGGAGCATCGGAAACAGAAGACCACTTAATATTTGCCGAACGACGTATCGCATATCGCTCACCACCATTCGGTACGGTAACGGCAGCAGAATAGGTTAAAATGGTCGGTATCGGTTTAAACTCTCCCGAACGTGTTACATTTCTGCCGTCAGTTGTCCATACACTTGTATTAAACCAGCCGAATTTAATTGCTCTGTTCTTCTGAATCATATCGAATACAAGGGTTCCCAAAAACGTTTTCGATTTCGGGACATTAACGCCCTTATTTGTTTTCAATGCGGCATCGAATAGTATTTCAATAGAGCGGAAATTATCAACCGTATTAACAATACCCGGACGTGGCCCGTGAACAATACCTTGGTATGAGGTCGTATTATCCGCATTCTTGAATATTACATTATCCGTACCCGAAAGTGTGGCAAAACGCAATACGGAAGGGTTAAACTCAATGGCAAATGTACAATTAGCCAAAGCAAAGTCATCGCCATTATTAACAATGTACAAAGGCACTTCCACCGTATTACCCACTATTCTGGGCTCAGCGGCAACCTGATATGAAAGCGAAGCGGCAGCCAATGCCGATTCCCCTTTTGCCTCCGTATAATGACCGTCTTTTTCCTGAACGGCTTTGCCTTGTACAAGCGCATGTCCGATTGCCTGATTCATCGCTTCGGCAAATCGTTTGTCATTTTCCGACATCATTACCAATGAAGCACTACGATTATTATCAGCTTCCGTTTTCAAGTTCGGGAGTACCTGATACAGAGAAGAACGACGACCTATATTGCGGTCAACAACCGTTCTATCGGTCGCATCAATCGTTCCGTTACCGTCAATATCCGAACGCAGATTTACGGTTGCTCCTGCTTCATTACGAACAATTACACGGTCGGTCGCATCAATCCATGTATCCTGATTTACATCGCCCGCAACCATTGCCGAAGCACGATTTGCAAGAGTACCGCTTTCATCACGACCTTCATTAAATATCAAACCCGTAACACCGTAGTTTATATCTGTTGAATCACTGCTGAATACACCAAAAGCGGCATAACGATTATTATGAGCATTACAGCAGCATCGTTCGGCGAATTGGCAAGTGCCGATACGTTTGTAATGCCACCGTTCCAATTCGTAAAATCCCAGCCAGATTCATTCTGATATGTTAAATAGTTATCACCTGAATACGCAAATGTTGCCGGAATTCTCGACATAACGGGAAGGTGATTTCTGTGCTGTACAACAACAAAGTATCTATCATCCGGTACAGCTGTAAACACAAAAGGCACAAGTGCAAATACAGGCCCATCATTATTATTTGATCGTACATTCGTTAAAATTGCTGACGTAGTAAAGGCATTGGGATGATAACCCGAACGTGACTCCGCACTATCAATAAGCGAACCCGGCGAATTACCTACATTACTGTATAGTTTAATTTTCAAACCACCGGTAGCATAGCTTGTTCCAATGGCTCTGAAAGCCGAACTTGTACCTAATACCGGTGAAGCATTTGCCGCTTCTATACCTTCATGATACCCTTCCAACATTGCACGAACCGAAAAATTGGAGGGCGGAGTAATCGTAAATATTCTGCTGATTGCCGAAATCGTATCATTACCCGTCAGATTATTAAAGCTTATGGAAGTACGCAGGCGCAAGCGTGCGCTTGTAAGTACAGCCGAAAGTGCAGCCGGATCATTAAATATTCCGTCATCATTCAAATCGGGGTCTGCATTATTCAAGTTAAAGCGTGCGGCATATCTTTGACCACCGAACACAAAATCACTGCCCGTAGCCGATGAACTGCCCGCATTCGTAATTCTGAAACCCTGATTTGCCTCATTACCCACACCATTACCATACGAAGCAATAGCCGCGAAATAAGGACTTGTTACATATTGGAACGGTTGCTGACTATTTCCGCCGCCACCTCCAAGTGAAAATTCCAAACTCGGGGGAACGATATTCGGAACATTAGTGCCGCTCGTAAAGGAAGCATTATCATAATCGAAACCAACCCAGCGGATACGGTAATCCGCCGTACCGTTTGTAATTGATTCGTTAAATATCGGTTCCACAAGTTTTATAAAAGGTCTTGCAGCCACATAACGCAATCCCGTTCCGTTAAAGGTTGTTTGTATATCGGCAGTATTATCAAGTGTATGATTATACATTGAGTTAACATTAGTGCCATTAACAAATGAACCGCCGTTAAAGTTATATGCCGCAACCAAATTCGTTCCGCTTGCCAATCGTAATGATTGAGCCCCTTGGATTTGTTGTTTACGAGCATCGGTAGTACTTGCTCCGCCGGGTTCACCATTCCAAAAACGTAACTCGCGTAATTCGCCGACAAATGAACCCACGCTCGGCTGATAGCCGATATAAGCGGGAAATGTGTTGAGACTGTCTAGTTTAAGACTGGTTCCTAATTGATTGGTTATTGATGTTTCCGATTGCAGATTACCGTCAATCCAAAATCCTACTTGAGATTGATTGGCGGTTCTATCGAAAAATACCGCTACATGAGTCCATGTAGAATCATCGGCTTCCGTACGCGGTTTGATAATCGGTTTGGTCGAATCGCTTAAAGCCGTTCTCACCTGTCCGTTCAAATCCTGTACGCTAAATTCAAGTTGACCTGTCGGCAATAATGAGAAAGCATAATGTAAAACACCGCCATCGCTCTGCTTTACTAAAATCGGATATTTGGATCCGGTTGCGGGGAATGTATATGGTCTTATCCAAACTTCGATAAGTGCTTTTGTACTATTGATATTCAAATCCGAACCGGCACTCACTTTTATCGAATCGTCGGCACTTTTTCTGAGTGCGAAGTATGGTGCAAATACAAATGGGCCTACAGCCGAATTAAGGTTTTCTTCGCCATTGGCACTTAAACCCCTAATACGTAAATACCCTGTCTGACTATATGTTCCTAAGTTTCTCAAATTGAGCGTTCCTCCGCCATCGGCATTGGAAGATTCATTATTAAATGGTCGCCATGTGGCAGTCGTTGATTCCACATCAACTATTGCTCCGATACCTACCGTAGCATTATAACCGAGATTACTTGCAACCGTAGTTCCTGCGGCATTGCGCGCCAAAGTCCAATTCGTATTATTATTAAAACTATATTCAATAGCAATATCGCGTGAATTATCCGGTGAACCGTCGCCCGAAATATTACCGAGCCCGTATCCGAGCCATCTGATTTCATAATCCTGAGCGGCACGATTACTTACACCTACACCTGCTTGCGGTGAGGTAATACGTATATGCGGCTGATCGGGACGATAGTTGATACTTGCCGTAGTTGTTGCAGCATTATAATTAATAATCTGAGCCGAGTTTTGATAAAAAGGCTGAACGGCCAAATCGGTGCTTCGTCCTTCAAAATCGAAGTATAATTCCAAACCTTTACGCAAATCGGAGGATGAGAAGGGAACGGAATTTCCGGCAGGGTCGGGTATTCCCGCAGCCCTTTGGCGTAATTGAGTCTGATTAAGTTCAGTTCGCCAGATACGTATGCCCTTTAAACCTGCATGTAAATGACCGGCTGCCGTGAGCGCCGCACCATTAGGATTCACTCCAATCCATAAAGGATGATTCGTAAGGAGCATTCTCATATTGGTAGCAAAGGTATTTACCTTTCTTGCCACTATTTCACCATCAACATAAAGAGTTACTATATTATTATTAACAGCAGCAGCTATATGGTGCCATCCTTGCGAATGTGTTGCGGAAATCGGTTTGGCATCACTCGATACGGTAATGGGACGGGTACTTACCAAGTCCGCCAAATAACCATTATCACGTCCAAGAATTTCGCGCGCCCTAAATGCAGGGAATTTGCCGTCTTTCAGGTATAGAATCCAAGCACCTTCTTGCGTATTGGGTCCTAAACCTGTAGCAATAATACCCGGATTTGTTCCCGTACCTTTATCGGAATTAAGATTTACCCATGCTTCAACCGTTAATTCGGAGGCATTAAGATAATTCTGCGTTGATTTGAAATACTGTTCGGTACCGTTCAACTGTGCAAAAAACAATCTTCCGAGAATGAATGTTGCATCCGAAATATCACTACCAATAGTAGTAAATGATGTTGAAGGAGCATTACCCGTTGTGCCGGAACTACCGTTGCGTAAACGAATACGCATCTGCGCTTGTTCGGAGCGATGAATATAATTGGGATTTTGCGTCCATATTACTCGTACCGGATGGCGAAAGTTCGGATATACCGTCCCCGTTCCGCCACTTACATTGTTGAGTGCATTGCCATATTGTGTTAATAAACCGTCCCAAACGGCAATACCGCTGCCATCGGTAAGTTGATCGAGCGGAGCACCCGTATTGGAAACCGCACCGGCTTCGTTTATACTACCGATATTAAGAAATGTACCGCCTGTTGTAAGACGATAATCGAGAAAGTATGCTAATTCCTGATCGCCGTATTCATTTGTTACACCGGCAGTAGCCACAGTATTAACAGCCGAAATACCGCTACGCTCGAAGTAAATGGGATAACCGAGTATATTGGTTGTATAATATGAGCCATCCCTATCAACTACTTCGGCAGGTCCATTAGGATTAAGAACCGTTACCCCTTTAATAGTAAAGCTACCCGGATTGGTATAAGAAAGTGCCGTCGAGCTGATAAGCACATCACTATAATTATAAACAACCGATATATTTTGCCCATTGCCCCATGATACGAATGTGGTTGCCGTATCTCTTATTGTCGATGATGCAGTATTAAATGCCGCTGCCCGTTGAACTCGGAACAAAACCCGTATCGGCAGAACTCGAACGTTTTACCTGTAATTCCGCTATGCCCGGTACGGATGTACCGACTGCCAAGCCCTGATAATTGGACGGTGTCGAGTAGAAATCGGGATCAAAAGGAGAAGAAACGGATATAACTGAAGATGTTTGCGGCGATGTAGAAAGATTTGCTATGTCGAATCTCACGGAATCCGTTCTATCGGGATTGTTCTCCGCAAGACCGTAGTTTGCCAATGAAAGGTATGTCGGATTAAAGTTTACACGCAATGTTGCTTCGCCAAGCCGTGTTTGCGTTGTTGAAAGGGATTTACACCAAATCTCAACCCATACCTGATCGGCGCGCCTTCTTTGATTTAATGTAAATCTGAATGTTTGCGAGGATACTTCATTGACAAACACAAGTGCCAAAATAGTATAAAGCACTATATGATAAGTAGTTGAAGTTGTTTTACGACGTATTTGATACGACATCTTTCCTCCGTGAAAATATTTTATATGTTGTTTCCGTGTCCGAAGAGTACAAAAATTTACATCTTTATCGGCTTTGTACCCTGTTTATTAAGTTTTACTGTTTTTCATCACACCCAAGTTAAAACAATACTTATATCAAGCATCCTACTTCTTTGAGATTGTTTATCACATTTTTCCGACAGTGTTTTCCGCAATACTGTTGGTTAATATTGTACAGTGTGATGAAAAATATTCGACACTTTTATTAGTACGCTCATTATGTAATTCACTAAGAACAATCGTCGGAAGTATAGTATTTACTTAGCTCTTCGTAAATTGGTCACCGAAAATAGACACTAAATACATATATGTCTGACCGTGAATTAAATAACAATAAACAGCAAGCAGAAGATTTGTGCCAGAAAGCAACGGATTTGTTACATAAGGGGCAAATCTCGGCAGCTATTGATATGTTTAAGTCATCAATAACCGTTTTTCCGACAGCTATGGCACATACCAATCTCGGCTGGGCATATAGTCGGGAGGGTAAGTATGATTTAGCAATAAAAGAATGTTTTCTGGCTATAGAAATCGATCCTGAATCCGGCAGTGCATATAATGACATAGGGGCTTATCTTGTACAGAAAGGGAAAGTTTCCGAGTCGGAAGAATGGTTCCGAAAAGCTGCGGATGCCCCGATGTATGAGGCACGACACTTTGCTTTTACCAATCTTGCACGTGTATTGCAGTTTAAGGGTTATTGGATCGAGTCATTGGCACTGTATGATAAAGCCCTCGAAATCAGATCGGATTATGCTCCCGCAAAGGAGTCTCGTGTTTTGCTGCAAGCAATGATGAACTAAATACATTTACTATTTCAACCATTAATTGTCACTCTAGCAATGAAAAAACTCCTCGCACTTGCAACAGTATTTCTATTACATAGCCTTGCGCTCCAATCTCAGGTAATAGAAAAAGATACTTCAACCTATTTACCCCTTAACCACAATATAGGCATCAGCTTATCAACATTAAGCGGAAGCGGACTTTCGTATCGTTACGCTTTCAATAAAAGAATACAGGTACAGTTAAACGGTATTGCTTTACAAAGCAAAAAAGGTGAAAGTGATTCTTGGTTCTATTCGAGCATCGGCGCGGAATTGCAGATTGGTTTACCTATCAAAGCATCATCATTCGGAATCGAACGTGTGTACGGGTTACTTGGTGTTTCTTATAATACGGCTGATAACAGAGGATATGGTAGTACGTTTTTTGGTACACCGTACAATCAGCAAGAATCACTTTTTACCACAGGCATAGGACTTGGCTTTCAAACACCGACAATTTCCGGCTTTCATTTTGTTTTTCATGGTACATACTTTCTTCGTAATACCGTGCGGAATGAGAATGAGGAGATTCTTGTAGGTGGGCGACATTCCAGATGGGTTGTAAACCCTTTAGACCCTATCCGTGACATTACTGTCGGTTTGGGAATCGGGGCATATTTTTCTTTTTGATGTGGCTATTATCAGACAGTTGATGATAAAAAACACATAGAGGTTTGTTGTGTTTTTTTAATCGCCTTCATCTTTCCCATACAAAACCTGTATTTATTGGCGAATATTGACCTAAAAACATAGTACACTCTTCATATCATCGCTTGGCATGCCTCTTGTCCTCTTGCTAAGTGATTTGTACATGTTTATACCTTATTATGCAGCATACATACAAGGTTTGGTTGCGGTATTCCGTTATTATTCTCGCTATACTTACTTTTTTGTGTATAGGTGGTGAGGCATTCGCACAATCACAAGCACAACAACAATTACCATTACCCAAACTTACCCTTAATGTTGAGGAAGCCAAAACTTCCAAAGACCTTGTGCTGAACCTTCAGATACTGATGGTAATGACGGTGCTTACCCTTGCGCCCTCGATACTTATTATGATGACATGCTTTACGCGCATTATAGTTGTATTTCACTTTACCAAACAAGCGCTCGGAACACAAACCCAACCACCTGCACAATTATTAACCGGATTGGCTCTTTTTCTTACCTTCTTCGTGATGCAGCCTGTGCTCGACAGATCGAACAGGGAAGGACTTCAGCCCTATATGCGCGATGAAATAACGCAGGAGCAAGCGATTACATCAATGGTAAAACCTTTCCGTGAGTTTATGCTAAAGAATACTCGCGAGGAAGACTTAGGTCTATTTATAAAGTTCAGCGGAGTGGAGAAACCGAAAAGTATTGATGAAGTAAGTACGATAACGATCATACCCGCTTACGCTATCTCAGAATTACG
>JALHLL010000112.1 GCA_022844575.1 bacterium | reverse complement strand
AACCTGTAGTTCAGTCTGGTCAAAAGCAACACCATAATAAACAAACGGTTCAACCTGCCACAAAGCATGAGAGACAAAGAATACCAATAAATAAAATGGGAGGGAAACATGTTCCCGCTTTATTGGAAAAACCAAAGAATAATACTTTTGAGCAAACAAAAACTATTGATACGAAAGAAGTTCCTACGCCCAATAGTAAGCAAAAGGAATCTTCCAAACCGAACGTAAATAAAAACACACAACGTTCTGAGGAAAAAACTAAGAAGAATACTAAAAGTGTACATGAAGCTCAGGATAAACAGGCATTACCGATTGAAACAAAATCTGTTGAGAAATCAGATACAAAAAATCGTGAAAAACAACCGAATAAACAGAAGCATCAGAAACCTGCAGTAAAAGAAGAAAACGAACAATTAAAAGAGATTTATGAAGAAAACAATCAAGAAGTAAAGAGCGAAAAAGAAGGAAAAAATGAGCGTAATGATCAGGTTGCCGAGCAAAAACAAAGATACCATGATTCAGGCAAAACGTATATACCTATTCCTTTGCCTCAACCTATTGTATTGCCTAAAAAACAGAAATCTCGACATCGTGCACCACAGCCGTTAAGGATTGGAAATTACAGTGATTTTGCATTGTCCATAATTGATAAAGTTGAGAGTTTTCTACTAAAATCTCTTTCCATTCCTGATGGTTCATCAATACTTTTGGCTGTCAGCGGTGGTGTGGATTCGATTGTAATGGCTGATATTTTCGGCTTTATATCATCCAAACATGACTTTGAGGTACAGGTGGCGCATATTAATCATAATCTGCGCGGTAAGGAATCCGACGATGATGAGCGTTCTGTGAAGGGATTTTGCAAAAGGAACGGATTACGATTCCATAGCGCGCGCGTACAGGTTAAGGAATATGCAAAAAAGAATAAAATAAGCATTGAAACTGCTGCAAGGAATTTGAGATATAATTCCTTAGATAAACAAGCTCGTTCTTGTGCTGCGGAGTACGTTGCTACGGCGCATACTGCAGATGATGCCGCTGAAACATTTTTGTTTAATATTTTCCGAGGTGCAGGAATTACAGGATTATCCGGTATTCCTTCCGAGAGACCTTTATCAAAAAAAATAAATTTAGTACGTCCTCTATTATGCCTTCGTAAGGATGAAATAGTTGAGTATGCAAAAAATAGGGGATTATTTTGGAGAGAGGATTCATCAAATACCTCACTACTATATACGCGTAACAAAATCAGACTTAAATTATTACCCCAACTTCGTGAACTTTTTGGAAATTCTGTTGTCGAGGTTGTTAATCGCACAGCTTCGTTGATGCATGGAGTTGACCAAGTAATGCAAGATTTACTTGATATATTCATACCTAAAAATGTTCAGCAAGTTGAATATGGAGCATTTTC
Organism: bacterium; assembly: GCA_022844575.1. Classification (GTDB taxonomy): domain Bacteria; phylum Bacteroidota; class Ignavibacteria; order Kapaibacteriales; family UBA961; genus UBA2353. Next base: position 9,648 of record JALHLL010000112.1, on the reverse strand, counting down.
GATTTCGTTGATAGGTTTGAAGACTCAAGCTGATTTTATCAAGGGTGAGGTGTTTCAAGCTGTGCTTGTTCACAAAATGAATCAAAGTAATCAACCGATGGCCACAGTTCAAAGGATTATTGATTTATGTGATGCTGATGTTAATACAGTCGTTGATGTAAATGGTCAGGTTATCGCAATTCGCGAACGCGATTCGATTGTACTTTCTAAAAGGAAAAAGGTTTTTGAATATTATAAAGGTATCTTTACCGATTCGGAAATAGTTGAAAAAGAGTGGATTGTACGACTTTCAATTTTACAAAAACGACCGAAAGAGTGGACAAATAATCCTTTAATAGAATACCTTGATGCCGATTTATTACCGAAACAATTAACACTGCGTTCATGGCGTAATGGTGATAAGTTCCAGCCATTGGGAATGCAGGGGCATACATCCGTGAGTGATTTCCTTACTAATACTAAAGTAAGGGCTTTGGATAGGAAAAAAACACTTGTTTTATGCGCAGGTAATGAAATAATTTGGGTACTCGGAAAAAGAATTTCTGAACAATTCAGAATCAAAGAAAGTACACAAAAGATTATTAAAGCAGAACTTTTGTATAGAAATCAGAACGAAACAGAAGAGAAGTAAGTACTTAAATAGAGTAGTTATTATCATTGGATCGAATAAACGTAAACATTTGCGTTTTTATATAAAAATCAATAGTTTGACACTTAATTAGTTAAGTGTATGTATAAAAAGGGTACGGGTATTTTGGTCATCTGATGAGAAAGTGATATTTTCACTACATTGTTATGTATTATTAAGTGTTTCACTATGCGTTTACTACAAGTTGCACTTATGTGCGGTTTCATCATTGTATCGTCTGTTAATGCACAAACACCCGGCGATGGAATGATGATGTCTAAAAATAGTTTCTGTCAAGTTGTTTCTTATTCACAAAATTCTTGGTCTAAGTACTGGGAATCTGATGTGAAAAGAGAAAACTCGAACTTGGGAACTTTTCGCTCCCATGCCTTTACTCTAATGGGGGCATATGGTATCACCAATGAACTCAATGCCATCTATTCTTTACCTTATGTAACAACGGGCTTTAGTGATAGCTACTTAAATGGCTATCAAGGATTCCAAGATATTTCTATGTGGTTAAAGTATAATGTATATGCAACTGAAACAGGATTGGGAAATCTATCTTTTTTTGCTACGGCGGGAGGTTCCCTTCCTACCCATGATTATGTGGTGAATCAATTACCACTTAGTATTGGTATAGGAGTACCCTCTGCTTCGTTAAGAGCTGTAGTTGACCTTACATCCGAATCGGGTTGGTATGGTACATTACAAGCCGGCTATACTTTGCGCGGTGATCTGACAATAGATGAAGAATCATATTTCTATAAGGGTACACTTTACAATACTAATAAGATCCCGATTCCGAATGCTGCTGATGTGACCTTACGTGCCGGGTATATTAATTCTGAATTGCAGGCGGATGTTTATTTTGATAGATTCAGTTGCGTGAGCGGTGATGATATACGGTATAACTCAATGCCAACACCGACAGTTATGGTGCAATCCTCGACAGTGGGAATTTATGGACGTTACAATATCGGAATGTTCTCGATTATGGCTAATGCAGCACAAGTGCTTGCAGGACGTAACTTTGGTCAGACGACTACATTAAATATCGGTTTCGGTTATATATTCCAATTTGGTCAAACGGAAACGGAATCATCCGATACGCCTAAAATTCGTTAATAATCCAATCGCCAACAAAAGAAATATATCAATGAAAATAAAATCTATTATAATAGTTAGAATTTGCTTATTAGTAGTAATTTCTATCGGTTTAGGATGTGATAAAACTATAGAAATAGAAGAGTTACAACCTTATACACCTACTAACACAGATGCTAATGCCGGTACATGGGCAACGTATTTGACAGCTCCGGCAGATTTGACGGTACCTGCTCCAACCGATATTACTTCAACAGAATATCTACAAGAATTAGCTGAAGTTAAATCCATTCAACCTAATGAGAGTCAGTTACAAGCTGTAAAATATTGGGGTGTCGGGGGAGTGTTGCGCTGGAATGAAATCGCTTGCGAATTAGCAGCTGCTTATAATATTCCGCCAAATTATGATGAAAACGGTAACTACCCTATACCTGATCCTGCTAACCCATTAAAGAACCCGCGTTTCCCATTTGCAAACCCTCCTTATACTTCGCGAGCACTTGCTTTATTAACCATTGCACAATATGATGCACTTGTAGCGGTTCATCATTATAAAGTACAATTTGCAAGACAAGCACCGTATTCTGTAGCTAACGGCACGATACCACGTTTACCGCAAAGCACTTTGCCTTCTTATCCTTCGGAGGATGCGGTCATAGCGGCAGCTTCTCGAGAAGTTTTAAAATTTCTCTTTCCGGGCGAAGTTCCTTTGCTTACTGAAAAATCGGAGGAACATAAAAATAGCCGTCTTTGGGCGGGCATGAATGTTAAGAGTGATATTACTGCGGGTGAAGCAATTGGTAAAGTCGTTGCTGATAAAATAATTGCTTATGCCAAAGCAGATGGTATGAAAGATGCAAATAATCAACCCGGTTATGCAGCGCAAATTGCGGATGCAAAGGCACGAGGAATAACTCGTATTTGGACAAGTCGTGAAATCCCGGCGCGTCCTCCTATGTTACCTGCATACGGTAATGTAAAAACATGGAACTTTGGTATGAATGAAAAAATTGAAATGAGAACAGCGGTAGGTGCTCCGCCTGCCTTTGATAGTGCTGCGTTTCAGAAAGATGTTGATGAATTGAAATCCATAGCTTCCGACCGTACACGTGAACAGGTACGTATTGCCTCATTTTGGGCAGACGGAGCGGGTACTTATACTCCTCCCGGACATTGGAACAGACGTACGATACAAATTACATACAGCAACAAATACAGCGAAGTCCGTACTGCAAGAACATTGGCACTCCTTAATAGCGCAATGCACGATGCCGGTGTTTGTTGTTGGGATATGAAGTTTTACTATCTTGTTCCACGTCCTTCAGAAATAAATTCGGCCATTACAACATCAACCGGAATTCCGAACTTTCCTGCTTATGCTTCCGGTCACTCTACATTTTCTGCTGCCGGAGCAGAGGTACTCTCTTACATTTTTCCCGAAAAGAAATCTGAATTTGAAGCAATGGCCGTTGAAGCGGCAGTGTCAAGAATTTATGGTGGTATTCATTATCGTTTTGATTCGGAAAATGGCTTGAAGCATGGTAAAATGATTGGAGCTTATGCTGTGACAAGAGGCAAAAAAGATAACTCAGGTCTCTAATTATTTTGTAATTGGCAGGTATGGGTAAACGATATTACATATCCGAAAACAGATGAGCATGCTTGTTATCTGAATATGGTTACCGACGCCTATAGTCGTAAAATAATAACAATGCCGTCTCATCGGTTATGAGTAGTGATACGATGTCTTTTGCTTATCGGATGCATTGAAGAATGGGGAGGACAAAACTCCATTGATCTACCATAGTAATAGAGGACTCCGGTATTGTAGTCAAGAATATATTAGTTTATCGACAAAGAGTCAGGTAAAGATTAGCATGGTCGGGAATGGTGATCCTTATAGAAATACTTTAGCTGAACGAAAAATCGAACTATGAAAAAGTAATTCGGTTTAAGGCGTGTATTACCCTCGTTAAAATAGCGGAATAATAGGTAGAAGAAACTTTCAATTATACAACAGTCATCAACCACATCGGGTTTTGAAATTAAAAACGACCAACTGTTCATTTATAAAAAAATCACGGCTCAAAGGGCAACCGGAAATCTTTAATTATCTGTCAACAAATTTCAGTGTAATTCACATCTGATACGATTACAGTAAAGGTGTCGTAATACCTTCCGGTCTTCGAATTACTATCACCGTAATATCATCATGCTGTTTCGATTTACCGATAAATGCCTTTACATCTTGAATAATTGCATTTAATAAAGTAGGAGCAGTACCGGCATACCGCTGTATAGCCGCAATAAAACTATCCATACCGTATTCTAATTTATCATTATTCATTGCTTCGACAACACCATCTGTATAAAGAATAATAGCATCACCTGAAGCCAAATCAATAGTTGTGTCAATTATAGATTTATCGAAAAGTGAACCTTTGTCAAGCCCTAAAGCCAAACCACGAACTTCAAGCGGTGTTGCTTTACCATTATATGAAGTTCTTACAACAATAGGATTATGCCCTGCCTGAGCATAGATAAATTGCATAGTCGAAACGTCAAAAACGCCATAAATCATAGAAATAAATTTACCGCGTTCCATAGTTTCAAATAATAAACGATTAACCCTTTTTAATACCTCTGCAGGAGATGGAGATTGATGTATTTGTGAAACGATAACACCTTTAGCCAATGTAATATAAAATGCGGCTGACATTCCTTTTCCGGAAACATCCGCTATAAGTACTCCAAGCTGTTTTTCATTTAACGGGAAAAAGTCATAATAATCGCCACCTACTTCAAAGGCAGGTAAACAATATGCCGCAATATCAATGGCAGGAAATTGAGGCATTTTAGAAGGCAATAATCTTTGCTGGACAACTTTTGCTGCAGCTACTTCATCGCGCAATCTTTGTTCATCCTCAAATCGAATTAAATAATCAGGTTTATAGTCTTCTTCTTCAACCCTTTCAGGTGTTCTTATAAATGCCAAAACACAAGCACCCAATATCCAGAGCCATACAATACCGAAATATATCCATAAGGATTCATGCGTATGCATAGCCGGTATAAACATTAAAGTAGTAGCAACGAATTGTGAAATTAAAACGGCAAGTACATCGCCTATCATTAATGTTCCGAATGTAAGGATACCACCCAGAAACGATTCCGTCAATGAAGGTAAACCGGCATCACCTTGTAATGTGGAAATTGCAACTGAATAAATACATGTGAGTATCATTGCAGCAATGTATTTATAACGTTGCGGAAAACGTAACAACCCTAATGTTACCCCGGGCAATGCCATTGCCAACCCTATCACAGGTATAAAAAGAAGAGCGGTGCTTAATGTAAAAGGTAAACTACCCATCATCATAATCAAACCACCGGGAAATGCTTCGCCTGCATATAGTCTATCTGTTCCGAGTTTTTCTGAAACAGCAAAAAGGATAGGGTAGATTGCTGATGAAATTATGCCCGCTGCCACTCCCAATATTGCCGATCTGCCGACATAATAGGAATTCCAAGGTTTTCGTGTTAAGCGAAGTAGTGTATAAAATTTTTCCGGAAATGTTTTTTGTGCGAGAGCGATTAAACCGCTTAAGGGAATGGCTCCCAACAAAAAACCAAGAAATATGAAGTTAAAAAAGATGAGTACGATAAGCTCATACCATAACATTGATGGTAACAAAGTTGTCTGAGCGAGAACAAAATATATAGTAATGGAGATTGACAACCATAACAATACCCATAGACTGACAATCCTATTTCGTAATTGAACAATAAATACAACAATCATTGCAAGCAATGAGATGAATAAAATTCCTACAAAAACATAATTGAGTACTTTTACAGAAAGAGATGTCAGACTTTCGGACGGTACAGGTCCTGCATCATTCGTTAATGACCATGTTCCATGCCACAAAGAGTCGTTTGATTGCTTGTCCGGAGGAGGGGTTAGTATTAAATTCGCTTTCAACCTATGATATTGATGCTTCTCAATTGTAGCCCAATAGTGAAAAGACCTTTCTTCCGAAACAACACTATCGGGATACCAAATCGGAGAAACTTTCTTTATTCTGTTTGGTAGCTCTTTCTCAAATATTGCGAACGCCTTGCTTGAATCGGCATCAGAAGGAATTTGTTGTAATGGATAAGAAAATTCATAAAGCGTACCATCCATAGAGATGATTGCTGAAAACAATAAAGTTCTTTCCGTTTTCGATTTCGTTCTATCGCCTAAAGCATTGTTTCCAAGCGAGAAGTTAACATTCCTATCTTTTGCTGTTCTTCGGCGCACTGAAATTTGGAAGGAGACGGTCGAGAGTTTTTTATTCGCCAAATACCTACGAGCTTCTGCTGTCCCTAAACGGTCGGATAGTGTTGTTACTATTTCTCTTTCCGCAAGCGGTCTGTATGATACGACAAGAGAATCACGAGAAATACCAAGCTTCGCAACTAAGGAATCTCCTGTTGCTATATAATTATTTGCGAGAGACGGATCATCCGGCAGAATCCTCCAGTAGCGATCAAGAGTAATATAGGAAACGAAAAAAAGGACACTTATAATCAACAAGGAGTAAAGTGTAGTTGGTTTGGATGGTCTAATTGGAATCATTTATATCATCATTTCTTTTCACAAAAGTATCGTTCCTCGAGCAATATCGCAAAATGAGCATAGGAATCTGTAGGAAATAGCTATTTTTGTAACGCATTTCTGCGAGAGTTGTTGCAGCATACTCTTGCAATTGACAATATATTGAACTTTGTTCTCTATAGTGAATCTTACTTTTTTAAAATCTTCAGGTTGGAACCATGAAGCCATTGGTTAAATTGTTCCTAACTTTTACCATTCTTGGTATCATTGTATGGCTGGGTGGATCGGTTATTCGCAATGCTATAGCATTCGATATATTTATTCCCGGAACGCTCATACAAAAACCGAGTTCGGACGCTATATTTGTTAATAATACAATCAGATTATACACACTTACCGCTTTCTACACGATTACAGGTTATGCTTTAGTTTGTATAGGCATGCTATTTCTGTTGTTTCGGAATATAAGCATGCTAAAAAAGAGGGGGTGGTTATTTATGATTGTTGCCTTGTTTATGCTTGCAATTCCTGCAGAGGTTTATCTGATTTTGTTTGATATCGAACTTGTCAAAACCCTACAATCCTCAGCAGATACCCACACTATTAACGCGGGTTTATCCGATATTTTTTTCAAAAAATTCTCGCCCGACTCATTTACAAGCCAAGCAAGTACTTTAACAATGATGGCTTATATCACATCATTGATTTTATTCGCATTCAGACCACTTGATAAAACAGATGACAATGTTATAAGTGATGATTTGAAAAACCGTTGATAATTTAGATTATGACAATACAAACGATATTGGAAGATATGATGGAGATTGCACGTTCATTAGGATACACCGTAAGACGTGAGAAAGGTGCATTTAGGGGGGGGGCATGTGTCCTTAACAATCAGAAGATAATTTTACTCAATAAACATATCCCTGCCGAAACGCTTACTGTAACTTTGGCGCGTATTTTAGCGAATCATGACCTTGAAAATACAGTAATGAAACCCTCCATCAGGGCAGCAATTTTAAGAGAGTTAGATAGAGCTGCTTAGAATTCCGAACACGAGTTGTTAACGGATATTGAGATCAATACTACATTTTTACGGGTAATTACCGATATATCCACTCTGAATTTATCGTATATTTGCGGTATTGGTGTCACAAATTGTTACAATTCTGCCAATGTATGGCGGTATTTTTCCTACTTCATATTAGAATAAGACTTTTCTTTATACACTTTTCGGAGCATTCTATGCAAAGATTCTACAAAATATTTTTATTCATTATTACAGTTACAGCATTCGGTTCGCGTGTTCTTGCTCAGGGAACAGACCCAAATGCGCCTAATCCGTCGGTTGTACTTGGTATAGGTGGGGGCTTGGTTTACGGTATAAATGAAGTCCGGTCTCATGAACGCGAGCTAACATTTGAAGGACGTGCAACCTTTTTATGGCGTCATGCCTTTAGCAGGTCTTTCGCACATGGATTCGGTTATTATTTTGCTCCTGAACTCGGCATCAGTTATGTTACTCTTGGCGTTAAGGAACCGAAAAATGTTCTTTATGGTTTCAAATCGAATTTAATTGCTACGGATTTACGTTTACGTTACTATCCTACGGGCAATCAAGAGAATTGGGCACCTTATATTTATGGGGGATTAGGCTTTCACATATATAACAATACTGTTGTATCGCCTGACAGTATTAATGGTGTTTTACCTACAAAAGACGATCACAAAGGTGTAGGGATACATTTCCCTTTTGGTGTTGGTCTTACACATTACTTTAACCGTTCAATAGGTATAAATCTTGCGGTAGGTGGTAATGGCTCATTAAATGACAGGATGAACGCTGCTTTGGATGATGTCTATGATGGTTATTGGACCGGTGTTCTTACATTTAATGTTGCTTTAGATAATGGAGATGGTGATACTGATGGTGACGGTTTGAGCGATAATGAAGAACAGAGGATTGGGACTAATCCTAATAATCCTGATACTGATGGTGACGGTTTAAGCGATGGTAAGGAAGTTGACAAATATGAAACGAACCCACTCAACTCAGATACTGATGGTGATGGATTGAAAGACGGCAGAGAAGTCAATGATACCGATACTGATCCGAAAAAAGCTGATTCAGACGGTGATGGTTTAACAGACGGTGACGAAGTTGATAAAGTCAAATCCGATCCGAAGAAAATGGATACCGATGGTGACGGCTTGAATGATGGTGAAGAAGTGAAAAACTACAAAACCGATCCATTAAAAGCAGATACTGATGGCGATACATTAAGCGACGGTGATGAGGTTAAAAAACATAAAACCGATCCGTTAAATAAAGATACTGATCAGGACGGCTTGTATGATAATGTAGAAATCAACACTTCGAAAACTAATCCGACAAATCCTGATACCGACGGTGATACGCTTCGTGATGGTGAAGAGGTTAATACGTACAAAACAAACCCGAATAACCCTGATACCGACGGTGGTACTGTAGCCGATGGTGTAGAAGTTAAACGTGGTACTAATCCTTTGGATGCTAACGACGATATCGAGAAGAAAAAACAACTCGTTGAGCAAGTTGGTCGTGCAATGGTATTGGAAGGTGTTGTGTTTGAAACCGGTAAATCACGTTTGTTACCTGAATCGGAACAAATTCTTACGAAAGCACTTGAAGGATTGTTGGAGAATCCTGATGTAGAAGTAATGATTGGCGGTCACACAGATAATGTTGGCAGACGAGAAAAGAACATGAAACTTTCTGCTGATCGTGCTGAGTCTGTAAAAGCTTGGTTAGTGTCAAGAGGTGTAAAAGCATCGAGAATTGCAACTAAAGGTTTTGGTCCTGATTCTCCAATTGCTCCGAATGATACGGATGAAGGCAAACAGAAAAACCGTCGTATTGAGTTCACAAGAACTAAATAAAACGAGTATTTCTTGATGAATTTAAAGGTCGCTCCTTTAGGAGCGACCTTTTTTTATGTTGATTTGAGATTATTGGGAATGTAAGTTCAACCAGTTTAGACCGAATCTCTTCAGATATTTTGCAAGTCTGTCACTATCATTAGAATTTCTTTTTTTATCACGAGAGTGTGCAAATAGTTTTCTGCCTGCATCTGCAATGGATTCCGATTTTAAACAGATGTCTATAACTCCCGCTAACTGAACAGCATCAAACAAGTCTAATGAGTTAATTACTTCCTCTGAGCAGTACTTGGTTATAATATGTACCGGGTTAGAATCACTACTACAATTCCACGCTTTTTTGAGACGTAAGATTTCCTCCTCAACATTTTCTAATGTAATTCTACCACCT
>JALHLL010000111.1 GCA_022844575.1 bacterium | reverse complement strand
TATCGGTGTTACTTACGAATCCGGTTCTGCTGACTATGCTGAATGGCTTCCGAAAATTGATTTGAAAGAAAAATTTGTCGCTTCGGATATTGTTGCACTTAAAGGTGGCAGAATTACGAAAAACACGACGAGTGCCGATCAGCTAATGGTTATTTCGACCAAACCGATTGTACTTGGTAATACTCCTGAAGCTAAAAGAGCAAAAGAATATGAAAAAGTTGCTTTTATGGGACAAGTACCTGTACGTGTTTTGGGTAAAGTAAATCTCGGTGATTATATTTTACCAAGCGGTGGAAATAATGGCTTGGGTATAGCGGTATCTCCGAGTGCCATGAGAACAAGTGATTACAAAAAAATTGTCGGTACGGCATGGTCTGCAGGTGATAGAACCGATGTAAATGTGATAAATGTTGCTGTGGGTCTTAATACTAATTCGCTTAGCGCGGTTATAGAAAAACAGGCGGCAGAAATTCGTGATTTGCAATTAGCGGCTTCTCATACCCAAGATTTATTGAAAAAGAACAATGATCAGATGAATACAATGAATTCGACATTGGCGCAATTGATTCCGGGTTATAGAGAAGAAATGAAAAAGAATAATGTTAATGTCAATGTAAAAAGTGCCGTACCTACTCCGGTAAAATCGGAAGTTTCCCTGCCGAATACCGACAGTTACGGGGCTCTTAATGTTCCTGAGTTAACAAAGAACACACCTGAAAATAAAAAAGTAATGGTTGCGCACATGGAAGACATGAAAAGCAAACAAGACCTTGTTTTGAAAACGTATGCCCGATTTACTGAGGATAATCCCTCGAATATTAGTTCGGACGTACCAAAAACATTTTTCAGTGATGCTACTATGGAACAAGCATTTGCTCAAGCGGAAGTTGAATTAACAAAATCGGGAATGGACATTAAGACCAATCCTTTCTTTAGCAAAATGGCAAGTAATCCGGCATATAAAGAAATCGCTATGAAGAGAATTCAGAATGAGCTTAATAAAGCAGCTTATGATAAATTACTCAATTCAACTACTAAGTAATAATGGCTTATAAGCCAATAATAAACCATTAAATTTTTTTGAAATAAAACCATAGGAATAATAATATGAAAACGAAATATGGTATAATTCTATTACTTAGTTGCATTGTTCTTTTTAGCTATAATGCTTTTGCTGTAGATTATACACTTAAAACAACTATTACAAGAACGGAAAACCGTTCAATAGTACCTGATAACTCTCCTAATTGCGATGGTTCAACCCCCACCTTACCTACTGTTAACTATAGTGTGACACTTATTGATAGTACAGTAACAGTATTTTCTGTTAAGGTTTTCAAGAAAAGTGATAACTCTTTATGGTACGATGATCTTAATCATACGATTGTTACCTCGGGCGGGGGACAGAATTATGATTTGGCAACAGGTGAGCTGACACACACGATTACCGGAATTCCGGCTACAAAAGAAATTCTTATTGCGAGAATTTATCTCAATGCCGGCGGCACGGGATCTCCGTATAAAGAGCAAGAATTTTCTATCGCAAAGAATAGCAGACCCTCTGGTGGATTTATTACCATCGGTGATATTGGTTCAGGTACGACTATAGGGGGTTTCGGCGGTGTCGCGACAGGAGGATCGAAAACTAACCCCGGTGGAAATAGTTCGATAATAACGGTAAATATCGAAACACAAGAAGATGCAAATTATGTCGTAATGCTTAATGCTGTCAGTTTAGGAACATTGGATTGGGATAATGACTTTTTATTTCATCCTGTTGTAGTTAATAAAACAACAACATCATTTGATATTTATTTAGAAGACGGAGGTGCTACTGAGAACCTACGTTTCGATATTATAATACAGCCGTATCAATAAATAAAACGCATGTATTTCAAGAGAAAAGCCGAGTTGATCTCGGCTTTTTTTATGTATATTGATGACTTAATATAAGGAGCAAAATGAAAAAAAATGTTTTGTATATTGCTACAAGTATTGACGGATATATTGCCGATGAGCATAATGATATTTCATGGCTTTCTATGGTAGAAAGTGAAGGTGAGGATTATGGTTATGGGGATTTTATCGGTTCGGTTGATACGGTTATTATGGGAAGAAAAACCTATGATAAGGTAATGAGTATGGTAGAAGAATTTCCTCATAAAAACCGTAATGTCTATGTACTGTCACATTCAAAAAAGGGCTTTGACGGCAATGTCCATTATATAAACAATGTACAAGAATTTTTATCGAAAATAGAGAATGAGACGGGGCTTGCTTTTTGTGATGGTGGTGCCGATACCATACATGAATTATTACAATACATTCAATTTGATAGAATAATAATTTCCATTATTCCGATTATGCTCGGTAATGGTATTCGACTTTTTTCAGGCACATATAAACGTCATACAATGCGATTATTGCGAAGTAGTACATTCCCGTCAGGTTTGGTGCAATTATGGTATGAACCTTTAAAAGACACAATATTAGAACAATAGCACTTAACTTTAAATATATACCCCAAATATTATATTTGGGGTATATAAATATACTGTTAAACCCTAAACTCGATTTATCTCAGTGCACTTTCCAGAGCGGTTCTTGCATCGGTTTTTTCATCACGATATTTCACTATTATCGGCGTTGCGACAGATAATCCGTTTTCTTGACTGAAAGCGGATTTTACGGCTCTTGCTCCGGGTACAACAACCGCACCTTCGGGAATTTCAAGAGGGATATCGTTCGTTGTACGGAGTATTCTTTCATTCACCAAATCATATACGGCTGTCGATGAATTAAGAATAACACCCGAACCTAATACAGCCCTTTGGCGAATGGTAACGCCTTCATAAACACCACAATTTCCGCCAATCATTACATCGTCTTCAACAATCACAGGTCTTGCTCCTGCCGGTTCAAGAACGCCCCCTATCTGTGCTGCAGCACTTATATGGACACGTTTACCTATTTGTGCACAAGTACCGATCAAAGCATGTGAATCAATCATTGTTCCGGCATCCACATAAGCACCGATATTGATATACATGGGCGGCATACAAATTACACCCGGAGCAATATAACATCCGGTACGTATGGCAGAACCTCCCGGCACAAGTCGCACTCCGTCGTTCAGTTCAAGAGGACGTAATGGGAGTGTATGTTTATCGTAAAAGCTCATCATATCATACTGATACTCGCGCATAATACCGAGTTTGAAACATAATAAAATACCCTGCTTTACCCATGTATGTACCTGCCACTCGCCATTTTCCGAACGTTCGGCTGCTCGTATTTCGCCTTTGTTTAGTTTATTGATAAACTCGGAAAGCATTTCATCAATATTATGCAGATGTAATTCTTCTTGAGGTAATGAAAGGAGATGTTCGACTGTTTGTGAATTCATAAATAAGTATTGATACAGCAATGTGAATAGATGATTACAAAAATAACCTACGGCTCTTGAACGTTAGAGACAAAAAAGTTATACGAAAAGAGTCATTATCCTATGGATTGAGCGACTCATCGTAATTTCGCATAATAAGTATGAACAGTTTAATGAATGTGAGGAATCAGGGAATATGCAACTTTATGTAGATTCAGCAAATATTGCCGATATACGCCATGCGGCATCATTAGGAATGATAAGCGGTGTTACTACCAACCCCTCGTTACTTGCAAAAGAAGACCCGTCCATTGATATTAAGGCATTGATTCTTGATATTCATAAAACGGTTGGCGGACATCTGTCCGTAGAAGTGGTTTCAACCGATACGGCAGGAATGTTAAGAGAGGCGGACGAAATTCTTTCATGGTTTCCTGAAGCTACCATCAAAATACCGATGATTCCTGCAGGGCTTTCGGCCGTTAAAGAGCTTGCACGGCAGCAAGTTCCTACCAATGTTACATTAATTTTTTCTGCAGCGCAGGCACTTGCTGCAAATAATGCGGGTGCTACCTATGTAAGTTTGTTTTTAGGACGGCTTGATGATGTTTCTACAGATGGTATGCGGGCGGTTGAAGACACATGTGAGATATGGGATGTCCACGGTTTGGAATCTCAAATTATCGCTGCTTCTATACGCCACCCGATTCATGTGTTGCAATGCGCCAAAGCCGGAGCACATATTGCAACCGTCCCGTATAAGGTGCTTATGCAAATGCTAAAGCATCCGCTTACGGATTCCGGTTTGCAGAGTTTTCTGAATGATTATGAAAAAATGAAAGCCGAAAAGGAGAAACTTTCGGCATAATACAGAGATGATAATCAGTATAAGAGATAAATGTATAATGTAGTAGAGTATTTAATAATAATAGGTGTTTTTATGAAAAGCGCATTAAGGGGAAAGCGCACTGTTATAGTTATTATATTATTGATAATAAGTTACTTAAGCGTTGTAACGGCTTATGATAAAAATTTTATTGGGAAACAGGCAAAGGAATTTGTACTCGAAGACCAGTTTTCCAAAGAACATACTTGGTCAAAATTCACCGGTAAACCGGTAATTCTACTATTAAGCGATAGAGAAGGTAGTAAATACTCCGATAATTGGTCTAAGCCATTATTCGAAAAGTTCGGAAAAAACGTTGAGTTTATAGCAATAGCGGATGTAAGTTCAGTACCTTTTTTCTTAAAAGGGTTTATTCGCGGGAAATTTCGAGAAGCATATAAAAACCCTGTTTTGCTTGATTGGGATGGGGATATTGTGGAGTATTACGGAATTACGGAGAATGTGACTACATTTATTGCAATTAATAAAAACGGAATAGTGCAGTCATATTTATCGGGTAAAGGCAGTCCCGATGAATTGGCAAATGCGGAAGCCGCAATACAAACAATAATCAGATAATAATATAAGGGAGAATACGGTATGGTTAAAAATCTTCAACCGATGAGATTGACGGTGCATAATGCTGAATTTTACGGTTATCATGGGGTAAAAAGCGAAGAGCGCACACTTGGCGGTAAATATCAAATAGACCTTGATTTGTATTATAATGCTCGCAGTGCTGTAATAAGCGATGATGTTTCCGATTCGGTAAACTACGAAGAAGCAATGTATGCCGTTGACGAAATTTTCAATTCCGAAGAGCCGTACAATCTTATCGAAACACTATGTTATGATATTTTAACAGCTATTATGGAGCGTTTTCCGGCGATTGTGAAAGCTACGGTTAGAGTTCGGAAATTGCATATACCTATCGGTCAGGTAATCGGTTATGTTGAAGCGGAACAGACTATAAGCCGCGAAGGATAATAGTGACGAGGATACTTCTCTCACTTGGAGCAAATCTTGGTGACCGCTTCGATACTATAGAAGGGGCGGTTGCTACGATGATTGAGCAAAAAATTATACATAGCCCCTTACTTTCTTCCTTCTACGAATCTGAACCCGTCGGATATGAAGAACAACCATCTTTTATCAACTGTGCTCTTGTTGGTTCTACAACCCTACAGCCCAAAGAATTGTTTAACCATATTAAATTGATAGAAAAATACTTTGGCAGAAAAGAACGCCCGCGTTGGCATGAACGTGAATTGGATATTGATATAATTCTATTTGGTGACATGGTAATTCAAGACAATGATTTAATTATTCCGCACCCACGCATGTGCGAACGCAGTTTTGTTCTTCTTCCGGCCAGCGAAATTGCGTCTGATATGATTCATCCCTACCTTAACAAAACCGTTACCGATCTATACGAAGAGTGTAATGATAATCACGGCATTTATGCTGTTAATAGGGCTAAAAAATAACAGCTACGTTATAAAAATCACTAAAAAAAATGGGAAGTTTTATCATTGTCCGGTGAGTAATACAACAATGGTATATGTGATGCGTATAAGTATGCAGAGATGAAAAGAAAACGGTATTTCATAAGTTGTCGTAAATACTCTTTTTCCACTTCCTTACCGTAAGTTAATTTTGGCATGGATATTAACGCCTCACCCAATATGGAATCGAAAGAACATCAAATCACCACCACAATCATGCCCTCGGCTGAACAATTCGTTCAATCGCAGGAAGAGTATATACGTACCCTTGAAATGGCATATCAGGTTTTGCAGAGAGAAGTGGAAAATCTGCGTCAGCAGAGAAGACCTATGGACGAAAACTCCGAAACTGTTTCGGAAGGATTACCCGATGATATTACGGCAGTACTATTGGCAATGACCTCGCCGGAGGAAGTATTTGCAACATTAACGGTACATTGTCGTGAAAAACATGGTTTATCGTTGGTTAATGTGTTCTTTTTTGAACATGGGAGCATTACGCCACTTTCCACTATGCCCGGAGAAGAGAGTCTTGCTAAAAGCGTACGAAACTTCGATGAACAAGGAATACTGGATTGGGTTGTGGGGCAACAGGAGTTACGTATAGTAACCAATATGTATGCCGTAGGGCAAGAAGATGAATATATAATGGTAATACCTCTTATGTTACGGGGTGCGCCTGCAGGTGTTTTTGCAGGATTTACAACGAGAAAAGATGAGGAATGCGACAGTAATGAACGTTTGAGACTTATGGCTTTGGCGGAAACTGCCGCGATAACATTGGATAATATTCGCAGTGCGGCTGAAATTGTACGTATGAACAAACGCTTGAACGTTCTGAACAGACAGATGTTGCAGTCCTCGAAACTTGCCTCCATTGGTGAACTTGCAGGTACGGTTGCACACGAAATAAATAATCCCCTTCAGATTCTGTTGGCTCATTTGCAGTTATTGGAATCAGGTGTCGGTGATCCTGACCGACGTATGGAAGTAATAAAGAATCAGGTATATAGAATCAGTGAAATAACGAGAAGGTTATTGGATTTTGCCCGTAGCTCCCCAACAGAGTTTACCGCGGTTCCTACGGATATTTGTTCGGTTATTGACGGGGTATTATTGTTTGTCGGTTCGCAACTTACACGCGATGCCGTACAAATAGTAAAAGAGTATGAGGATACGAATATTATGATAATCGGATCCAAAACGCACTTGGAACAAGTACTTCTTAATCTTTTGCTGAATGCACGTGATGCAATGATTGAAGGTGGTACCATTACAATCGGCGTATTCCACCACGATAAACGAAGGGTGCTAATTACGATAGCCGATTCGGGAACGGGGATCTCGGAGGAAAATTTGGAGAATATCTTTGAGCCCTTCTTTTCAACAAAGCAGAGAGGCAAAGGAACCGGTTTGGGATTATCAATTTCAAAGTCAATAATTCAGCAACATAAGGGAAGCATTGATGTAGTCTCCTCATTAGGAGAGGGTACTACCTTTAAGATTATCCTACCGCTTGTATAAAAGACCATACAATAGGTATTATTTCCTTCTCGGAGGGGAACTACTAAAATACTCCATAAGGTCGGGCTATTGTTTCCAAACCCAACTTTTTGGAGAGTGCTGTTGCGGCTGCATCAGCTTTTTCTTTGGAATCGAAACGCCCTGTACGGACTACATACCACTTTTTACCTGACTTGCCTGTAATAGTTACGATAAAGAGGGTGATACCCTTTTTCTTCCAATCCTGAACTAATTTTTCCGCTCCATCTTGTTTAGAAACAGCAGCAACCTGTATCTCCCATGTATTTCTGAGCGTACTTAGACCGATCGCAGTTGTTGAATCTTTCCCAACATTGGTAGAATTAAGGCGAAAGTTGACAACCTTTTTTGCAGAATCAGGTATATTCTGTGTACTTGGTTCTGCTTGTGCTGTCGGCAATGTAGTCGGTTGGAATGCCGTTTCTTGGTTATTTGCTGTATTCGTTTGCTGTGTTGTTGTTTCCGGTTGTAAAGAAACGATGGTGGAAGGCGTATTGCTTGTTTCGCCGACAACGGATGAAGGACGGTCATTTATCTGCTTTTCCGTCAGATTATCCTGAACGGATTGTTTGCCATAATCATAGCCGATATATACGCCTACACCGCAAAAAAGAAAGCAGAGCAGACCATAGCCAATCATAAGAATAGCTACTCCGGAACGGCTGAAACTAAAATTGTATCTCTTCTCTCCTTCGACTATTTCAGACATAGAAAGGATGTGGGTGATTATTACAAAGACAGCAAATATAACATGAAGAAGTGATTTATAGACCTATCTGTAATAAAGTGAGTTAATTGGAGCGTACTGAAAAGAGGAGGAATACGGTAAGGGCAGCCGATGAGATAAAGATAACGGGTTCCGCTATTTCCTTCCAGAATGTTGTTTCTTCGGGTGGAGGAACTGATTGTGTAAACGGTACATTAGGGTTTTCTATCGCTGAAATTGATGAACGGGAAATAATGTCTTTTAACGATACGGATATATGCGGAATCGGTGAGGAACTGCCACTATTTGTTATGACTGTGCCTGACCCGATAAATGTAACCTCACGCAACAAAGAGTCTGAATTCGGCTTATAGGCTGAATACCGTACACCATAATCGAGTATGGAAACAGAACAACGACTTTTCGCTTTTTCACTCAATATTATATTTGCACCGACTTCATTATAAATGGCATCTCTGAGCAGATAATCCGCAGGGTGAGGTGTTATCGTTATGAATACCGAATCATCTTTACTCTCACGAATATGGGCAACAATGGTTTTTGCCGCTTGTTTTGCCAACGAATCGAGGCGCAAAGTGTTGTTTATTGCTTTTTGAGCATAACAATAGTGCGAACAAAAGAATAAAATAAGGGTAAATAATATTCGGTGAGGAAGAGTAGTAGTACGATGCATATGATCACATCATCGTAAAGGTAAAGATTTTTTCAGACGTAGTATTTCCATTATCATTTCCTTTTCATTATCAAAACCCGCAGGTCTTAATCTGAAGGGTCTTCGTCTGAGTTTTGTTGTGATACTTACTATTCTGTAAGCACCTGTTTCGTCTCTTCTTTCTCGTGCAAGGCGAATGCGTGTTATATCATTGATATTCAATTTTTTTTCGATATGACGATTTCGAAATGTAATAAAATCGTGTCCGATGATAACTGAGCGTCTAATATATAATGCAAACAAAAGACCTATGCCCGAGCCGATTACAAAAGCAAGAAGAAGAAGTGCAAGCGGATCATTGACTGATACCGAAAGCGAACCTTGTTGTATTGTTCCTTTCAAAACGGCATATAGTACTAATGCAACGGCATAAATTGCTATTGACTGCCAATAATAATTCAGTCTTTGCATAAATATCTTACCATTCGGTTGTGTTGTGTCCATTATTTAACCGATTAGTGAAAGAAATATCTCGGCTGCTTTTTTTGCCGCATCGGGTTTAGCCATTGAATGCGTAGCCGAAGCCATACGGTTAAGACGTTCCATATCCGAAACTAATGAAAATAATGTTTCCGAAAAGGTATCGGCTATCCGAGTATCATCAGTTACTATAGCTGCGGCATGTTGTTCAAGCACTTTTGCATTATGCCATTGTTCATTATTTGCTGCCGAAGGTAATGGAACCAAAATGGATGGTTTGCCTATAGTTATTAACTCGGAAACGGTTCCGCCACCGGCTCGTGAGATAACAAGATCGGCTGCCGCATATGCTGTTGCCATATCATCTATAAAATCGAATACCCGTACATTGGAAGGAATATCATTCGGGGGAGTAAAGTTCTTTCCAGTTTGCCATATCAATTGAATATTCTGCAATCGACTATCATTTAAAAGATTACTTATTGCTTTATTGATTGACCGTGCGCCGAGCGAACCTCCGAAAGCAAAAACGGTAGGCATCGATTCCTTTAAGCCGAGAGCTTTTCTCGCAATGCCTTTTTCGGGTAATGCTATTCTCATTGAATGGCGTACAGGATTGCCACACGAATACATTCGCGAATGGAGTCTTTCAGGAAAATGTTGTTTGGTTTCCTCGAAAGCAAGGATTATGGCTGATGCTTTTTCGGTTAGTAAACGATTTGTTTTTCCGGGTACAACATTCGGTTCAAGCAACATCATCGGAACTTTTTTTTGAGAAGCTGCCAAACCTGCCGGATAACTTATATACGTACCACCGCACAGTACAGCCGCCACATTATTTTTGCTGATAAGTGAACGACATAGGAAAAGAGAATGTAGTATCCGAAAAGGCAAAAGGTAAGAATCAAGCGATCGGATACCCTTATAACCCGTAACGGAAATAGGGTGGAAATGATAGCCGAGTTTGGGCACAACGGATGCCTCGATACGTTTAGGATTACCTACCCATATTACCCGTAAGTCGGAAACTAATGTATGAAGTTCCTCAAGTACCGCAACTGCGGGAAAGAGATCTCCGCCGGTACCGCCGGCGGCTACAAGAATAGTAAGCGGTTGCGACATTCAGAATGTTGAGGAAATATAAAGAACAGTCAGATCGGTATCATAAGATTCATCTGGCAAAAATACCCAAAGTTTGATTATTTTGGCTGTCGGGAAAACTAAGGGAAAGCAGCATGATGATATATATATATGCTTCCGTACTACTTCTGTTCGCAATAACGGAAGGAATCGGTCAGGCATCTACAGTGCGAAGTCGTTTACAAGATGTAGCTCTCGGCAAGATAAATGATGTTAAAAGGGATGTTCCCGATTTGCTCGCTGAGTATCCTAATGATCCCGGTGTTCAGTTTCTGCACGCTGTTGTTCTTGATGATGGCGAGAGAGCAATACCTATTTTTCAGAGAATTGTCACCGAACATGGTACAAGCGAATGGGCGGATGACGCTCAATGGAGGATTGTGCAGTATTATGCCATAAAACGAGACACGGCGAGGGCAAGAAGAGAGTTGTATAAATACAGAACCAATTATCCTCAATCGGAGTTTCTGCTTGCCGCAATGGAAACGGTGAGGGCAACGGTAGGAGTCGGTTCGCAACCAACCGCGGTACCTGTCGATTCGAAGCCGACAACAACACTTAAACCGCAGTCAACAAATCCCACGCAAGGCACAAAAACTCCTCAAGTACAACAGCCGACAAAACCGACACCCTTAACCGAACTGTTTAAACCCGAAACATATCCTGAAGAAAAATCGAAAAAAAAAGCGACAGAAGAACCCAGCAAACCGATAAAATATAGTTTGCAAGTTGGAAGTTATGCTTCAAGAGAAACAGCCGAAGAAATGGTTGAAGACTTCCGCAAAAAAAGGTTAAG
>JALHLL010000110.1 GCA_022844575.1 bacterium | reverse complement strand
AACATTGGGGATTATTTGTCGTAGAGTACATTGAGTTTATGCAATATTGCTTTCAACATCAATTAACGCCGCATTAGTATGATTTAACAGACGATTAACATTAGTCTGCTGTACTTTTGTGATGTAAAAACTGAATGTGATTTTCCACATTTCAACAATCATTTTCTCAAAATTCGGAGAATATAATGAAACTGTTCAAGAAAGCATCCTGTACTATTCTTGCTATTACAATGCTATTAGGGCATGGAACACTTTTAGCGGAAAATAATGAGAGTGAAACACCGAAGAAAAAGTGTTGTATAGTGATGCGTAAGAAAAACGATAATGAAATAAAAGTTATCAAAACAGATGATTTTTCCGAACTTCAAAACAATCCCGAAGTAAAAGAATTGTTCGAAAAACATGGTATCACGTTAGAGTCTTTAGGTAAGGATAATGAAGTATTGACAATTCAGGTTAATGACGATAGTAAGAATGAGTCGGAAAATATTGACAAACAAGTAAAAGTAATAAGGATTAAAAAAGATGGTGTTTCGGAAAATGAAGTTAACACCATAAATATTGAAGCGACGGATACTGATTCGGAAATTACTACGATAGTTACCGATGGTAATAATGAGGTTATTACTATTGACAATCGCAATACAACCGATGAAAATGCAAAAAAACTCTCGGTCTCGACAAAAAGTGAAATTATAATAAACAGTCCTGAAAATATAGATGCGGAGTGGGTATCGGAGGATGGAAACGGCGATGTAACTATAGTTAGAGAGAGCAGTTCGCCGCATAAAAGAGTTATGGTGTTTACAACAAATGATAATATTGATACTAAAGGCGAAGGAACGGAAAATATCCGCATCAGGGCTCATGTGATTGTAAACGGTGATGAGCAATCGAGCGACTTAAAACCGACAAATATGAATGAAGATGAAATGAGCAAAGGACCCGGCGCAAGTACATATTCTTTTAGTTCTCTTTCCACCGATGAAAAACTAAACAAAATCAAAAAAGCATATGTTATTATCACTTCCGATAAAAAGGTAGTAAAGAATAATACACTTTGTAATGGAAACAGTGTATCCGAAGTAATGAATGTATCATCGGAAGCGGATATAGAAGAGCAAGTTTCGACGGAAAACAGTTCATTGAATGTGCAGGTTTATCCGAATCCGAATAATGGAATTTGTACGCTTAATTTCAATTCCTCACAAAAGGGAAATGCACTTATTGAGGTGTCGAATATGGAAGGTAACATAGTATTAACCGAAAATATTGATACACCTGAAGGTGAATTTAACAAGAATATTGATTTAAGCAATCAACCCAAAGGTGCGTATTCTATTAAAATTACGCAAGGTAATGCAATTGCTAAAGTGCAAACTATTATTGAGTAAAACAGTATCGTATAACTCCCTCCGTGTTCATGAAAGTGAACACAGGGGAAGCCGTAAGGAGCTCCACCCTTACGGCTTTTTTATTTTTATGCGTAAATTCGTTCATAATAAATAAAGGAGTAAGTATATGTCATTGGGCAAAATAGTATGGTATGACCTAACCGTACCGAATGCAGATGAAGTACGTGATTTTTATTCTTCGGTAGTCGGATGGAAATTTAGCGAACACCCTATGGGCGACTATAGTGATTATGAGATGAAACCGAAGGATAGCGATGAAACGGTAGCCGGTATTTGTCACGCAAAAGGTGTTAATGCTTCCGTACCGCCCGTTTGGATGATGTACATAACGGTAGAGAATGTCCAACATTCGGTGGATGAATGCCTACGACTTGGCGGAAAGATAATTGATGGACCTCGTCACGTGGGCAAATTGCCCTTCTGCATAATTCAAGATCCTGCCGGAGCAACAATAGGATTGATAGAGCAATAATTCCCCTTGAAAATCGCCTCCCAAACCTATAAATTATCACTATACTTCACATATTACGATAGCTTTACCCCGCCAAGCGGCGGGGTTTTGGTATTTTTGCAAGATTTGCAAGAGAATTGTTATTATGAATATCATCATTGTCCTTAATTACCTTCTCCGGTTTATGACTATCATTCTCGGTATAATGATAGCCGTAAGTCCATGGAATGTCGGTAGTGGAAACGAAACCCTTGTGCAAGCATTCGGTATTGCAACAATAGCATTCGGTTCTTTTCGGCTTATTACCTATCACAGACGTTTACAAAGATTAAAACGTCAGGAGCAAGAGGATGAAGATAATGATGATGATAATGAACAAACCGAAGGGAAGTCATGAAAAAAGTAATAACATTGTTACTATGTGTTGTATCGGCTTTTCTATGGAACTCGTGTGGTGAAGATATGAAGCCCGATCAAGCGGGGTATGAGAACGAAATGCGAGGTTCGGTAGAGATTTTATGTGACGAATGTATCTTCCCACTTGTTTCATCTGTAAAACCTACATATGATTCGGCTTTCCCTGATGCGCATGTTACGCTCAAATCGGTAAGCACACGTGAGGCAATAGAAGGTTTGCTGACAGGAAAAGCAAAAGGCGTAATATTGGGGCGTGATTTTTTAGCGAATGAGGATTCGCTTATAAAACAGTACGGGCTCAAATTGCCTGATAAGTACGCATTCGCTTTCGATGCCGTTGTTTTTACGGCATTAAAAAATTCCGATGCTCCCGATACCGTCAATTTAGAGGATGTTAAAAAGTATTTTCTCGGAGAAACAGAGTTAAACCCCTTCGGTAATGGAACTGTCTATTATCCTGGAGCAAATTCGGCTCCGTATTCCCATTTCTTACGCTATGTAACAAATGGGCAAGCACCGAAAAGGATTTTGAAAAATGCCGGAAACAGCGATTCGGTTTTATTACTGACAAAACAAAACAAAGGTATCGGTATAAGTTTGCTTTCAAGAACGATAAAAGATTCGTCATTAAAAAATATACGTATCGGTTTTTATGATTCGACGGGAAGGCATATCGCCCCGCGTTTGGTACATCAAGCAAATATTATACAAGACCTCTATCCTATGGAAATGCCTATTGTAGGGGTTCTTCAACAAAACAGACCCAAATTGGCTTATGGATTTTTTACATATTTGAGCAAAGAAGCAAAAATTCAGAGGCAATTTAAAAATGCGGGTATTGTCCCCGGATTTGCAACTATTCACTTAATACAGGATTGATATGAGATTGAAGATTGTTCTTATTCTCGGATTGTTTTTTTCACTTGAAGCATTCGGACAATCAGCATTTGAGAAAGCCAAAAATTTCACCAAAAGCGGCGATTATATTTCAGCAGGAAAATTAGTTCAGCAGATATTAAGAGAGGAACCGAAAAATCAGGATGCTCTTTTTGTTGTTGCTGATATTTATAATGAATTGGAAAAATCGGATTCCACACTTATAGTGCTTAAAAAAGCGTATGATGTTGATGATACGCCTGAAGCAATACGCCGTTACGGTTTGGCTTTGGCTTTGAATAAAAGGGGCGATGAAGCAGTAAAAATGCTTGAAAAACTTATTAAGGGAGAATCGAATTCGCAAAATTATTTAGCGTTGGGTAATATATACCTTGCTATGAAAAATTTACAGAAAGCGGAAATTTCCATTATTAAAGCTCGTGAATTGGATAGTAAAAGCCCCGATGCACTTGTGGCTTTGGGTGATTTATACTATGCTCAAAAAGTATTTGAACTTTCTAAAGATAATTATATAAATGCTTTGGAGCTAAATGAAAACTTACTTGATGCGCGTATAAAACTTGCACAATCATATTATGAATTGGCTGTCTCTGAACCGGATACTGCCCTTTATAATGAATTATTTTCTCGCTCATTGAAGGAATGGAATACGATTACAAAACAAGACCCCAATAATGCACGTGCATTTTTCCAACAGGGCAGAATCCTATTTCAGGCAAATAGATTTGGTGGTGCTGCCGCTTCATTTTTCCGATATATACAATTAAGACCTGAAGTAAGTCAGGGGCGTTGGTATTTGGCGCAGTCTTTATTCAAGTCAGGTCAATGGGATTCCGCATCGGTTCAGCTTGCGGAAATTAAGAAAACTGATATTGCGGATTCCGTAAAAAAACAAGCAACATTATATTTGGCACAATCATACTTCAATACGAAGAACTTTGAAAAATCAGTTGCTGCATATAAAGAGGTAAAACAATCAGCTACTCTCGATCAGGACGAGTTGGAACGTTTCGGCTTTGCAGCTGTAAATGCAAAAGATACCACATTGGCAATCTCATTGTTTGATGAAGCGATTGCAGGAACTCAAAAAAAATGCAACTTGATGTTTCGTTATGCGATATTGTTAAAAGATAAGAAAATGTATGCAAAATCGAATGAGGTGTTTACAAAAAGATTACAATCATGTAATGATGAGAATAATGCAAAAGCAAAGTTATTCATAGGGGTAAATTTATTCTCCGATAATAAAGCGGCTGAAGCTGTGCCGATATTCAAATCGTACTTAGAAACTGACCCTAACAGTATGTATGCCCGTAGAATGTTGGCAAACTCTTATGCTTCCCTTACCAAAAATGACTCAGCAAGAGCAGTCCTCTTGGCTGCATATGAGTATGGGAAAACAAATGCGGCAATACCGAAAAGCGATATGGAATCCGTTTTACAATCGCTTTGTAAAAACTTTCTTGATGCAAAGGACTTTGTAAATACCGTAAAATACGCCAAATTGTGGGCTGAATTTAACCCCGAATCGGAAAATGCTTATTTGTTTTTAGCAATCGGCTATCATGGACAAAATGATAAGGATAATGCTTGCAAAAACTATAAAGAAACCTTGAAGAAAAATCCGAATAATGCGATAGCAAAACGGAATGTCGGTTCGCTCGGTTGTTAAGCGATAACTCTCAATCAATCCGAAAAGTCCTCGTTTTTTAACGGGGATTTTTTATTTTCGACCATTACTCTTATACTATATTTACCTATCTGTTGAACGAACAATGAAAACACCTGAGTTTATTATTGAAAAGGCAAGGCAAAAGACATCAGATTTACACCTGCACGATATTAAAAGACATATATTCCTATGCTGCGATCAATCCAACCCCAAATGTTGCTCAAAAGAACTAAGTTTGGAATCATGGGAATACCTTAAAAACCGATTGTCGGAATTGGGTTTAATGGAAGATGGCACGATAGCACGGACAAAGGCAAACTGTTTACGAGTATGCGCCGCAGGTCCGGTAGCGGTTGTACATCCCGATAATGTCTGGTATCATTCATGCACACCGGAAGTTTTGGAACAGATAATTGAAAAACATTTGATAGCCGGTGAACCGGTTGAAGAATATCGTTTATAAAGGATAAATCATGACGCAAGAAACCATTCGTGACTATTGTTTTTCGAAAAAGGGTGTAAGCGCCGATTTCCCTTTTGATGGAAAGACCCTTGTTTATAAAGTGATGGGTAAGTTGTTTCTTCTTACCGGCATTGACGGTTTTCCGATAAGCATGAATTTGAAATGTGATCCTGAACGGGCAGTCGAGCTACGAGAAAGACATGAAGCTATAAGGGCGGGTTATCACATGAATAAAAAACACTGGAACACGGTTACATGCGACGGCTCACTAAACGATTCCTTTATACTTGAATTGATAGAGCATTCTTATACATTGGTTGTTCAATCATTACCGAAAAAAATACAAGCCGAATTACTCTCATAAAGCATAAAAATTATCATGGAACATACTCTTTTTACAGCCGATAAAGATAATACTTTAATGGAGCGAATTTCCGAATTAAGGGAAACAATCAATAAAGCGGACTATGCTTATTATGTGGAAGCGCAGCCCTTTTTATCGGATAGAGAATATGACGCTTTATTTCGCGAATTACAAGATTTGGAAAAAGAGTATCCAGCGTTAATAGTCTCCGATAGTCCGACGCAACGTATAGGTGGTGAGCCATTAAAGGAGTTTGAAACCATTATCCACGAAATACCGATGCTTTCACTTGCCAATACGTACAGCCGTGGTGAAGTTGAGGAATTTGATAGACGAGTAAAAGAAGGATTGGAGAGAATAAATCCGCAATACACTACTGAACTTAAATATGACGGTGTGGCAATTTCATTACGATATAAAAATGGTAGATTATTCAGGGCATTAACACGCGGCGACGGAGAGAGGGGCGATGATATCACCCCCAATGTAAGAACAATACGAAGCTTACCCTTAAAGGTAAAGGATGTTGAAATTGACGGTGTAAAAATATCGGACTTTGAGGTGCGAGGCGAAATTTTTATGATGAAGGATGATTTTGTAGAATTAAATCGAGAGAGAGAAGAAAGAGGTGAAAAATTATATGCAAATCCTCGAAATTTGGCAGCAGGAACTTTAAAACAACTTGATAGCAGAGAAGTAGCACGTCGTCCTTTAAAAATCGTATGTTATTATTTATTTAGTGATGAAGTAAAACTCCGTTCCCATGATGAAAATACACAAATTCTTTCCAGACTCGGTTTTCCTACAGGGTCGGCATTTCAATTATGTACTTCGGTAAATGAGGTGTTTGAATTTATTGAGCATTGGGATGAAAAACGCGAGGCATTACCTTTTTTTATTGACGGTATTGTTATTAAAGTCGATTCACTTGCTCAACAAAGAGAATTGGGCTTTGTTGCCAGATCACCACGTTGGGCTATTGCCTATAAATATGAGGCAGCTAAGGAATCCACTAAGTTGAAAGATATAACATTTCAAGTCGGACGTACAGGTGTGGTAACACCTGTAGCGGAACTTGAACCCGTATTTGTTGCAGGATCAACAATAAGCCGTGCAACATTGCATAATAATGACTTTATCACGGCACTTGATATAAGAGTAGGTGATACGGTTTTGGTAGAAAAAGGGGGAGATGTAATTCCGAAGGTAACAGGATTTATTCCCGAAAAAAGGCCTGAAAACTCCATACCTTTTGAATTTTCGACCCAATGTCCTTGTCCTATAAAAAGTACATTAATTCGTCCTGAAGGAGAAGCAAATTATTATTGCGATCATTCGGAATGTCCTTGGCAATTAAAAAGACGAATTACGCATTTTGCTTCGCGTGATGTAATGAATATAGAAGGGCTCGGCGAAAAAGTAGTTGATCGTTTTGTGGAATTATCATTGTTGAAAAATATTGCCGATATATATGATTTATATACATATCGCGATACTGTTTTCCCGACACTTGAGAGATGGGGAGAGAAAAGTACCGTTAATTTATTGCAGGCGATAGAAGAAAGTAAAAAACAACCGTATGCTCGTGTGCTTTATTCATTAGGGATTCGTTTTGTCGGTGAGGGGGTTGCAAAAGTTCTGGCAAAATATTTCAGAAATATCGATGCCTTAAAAGCCGCCCAAAAAGATGATTTGATGAAAGTACCGGAAATAGGGGAAAGAATAGCGCAATCCGTAGTTGAGCATTTGAATGATTCTTCCGAATGGGATATAATAGTACGTTTGAAAAATGCCGGATTGAGATTTGAGACCAATGAAGAAGATATGGCTGTTTTGAATACGACACTTGAAGGAAAAACATTTGTATTGACAGGTGAATTATCAATAATGACGAGAAATCAGGCAGGTGACGAAATAGCACAGAGAGGCGGAAAAGTATCGGGGAGTGTTAGTAAAAAAACATCGTATGTAGTTGCCGGAGAAAATGCCGGAAGTAAATTGACAAAAGCGCAAGAGCTTGGTGTTACAGTGCTTAGTGAGGAAGAGTTTAAGGAATTGCTTCAATTGTAATCTAATCGTACCTATGTAAATGTAATTTCCATAAAAGTGAGAAAAATGAGAATTATCACAGTACTACTATTTTTTTGTTTTCTATTTTGTGAAAGTAATGCAAAAAAAATCAGTACTATGGAAAGAGTGGAGACATTTTTGGTTAGTACCTATAAAAATATTTGTTATTACAGGTTTCAATGTCCATACGAGGACGAAAAACTTTTTAGATTTAATAGACAGTTTTACGATACATTGTTGCACTATACATCACATTACAGTGAGAGTATGAAGTATCCATTTAAAGAGTTAGATGAGGTAGCAAGAGTAATTAAGACTTCTTCAGATAGCAATGTCCGTATTTATAGTTGGGATACTTTGTTGGGAGGAACTATGTCTTTCTACGGCTGTATAGTACAATATAGAAGCAACAATAAGGTTTACTCGAATAGCATGAACCGGACGATTGAAAATATCGGTGTAGATTATAAAAGGAATAATGAATACTGTAGCAGAATCTATATTTTGGGTAATGGTGAAAGAAAAACTTATCTATTGTTCATGTACGGAAAGTTCTCATCACGTGATATGAGTGAAACGGTATATGCTTATACGATAAACGATAAAGGCTTTACTCCTGCGCCAATATTTAAAAATAGAAAGGGACTTCAGAGTTCATTATCTGTGTATTACAACTTCTTTACTATTCTCCATAAACGTAAAAGGCCAATAGTTTTGATGAAGTTTAACCCGAAGGACACTATATTGTTCATACCTGTGGTTAAGAACTATGATACGGTTACAACGCGCTATTTGAGTTATTTGTTTAATGATCAGTTTTTTGCTTATGTTAAAAACTAATATTCATGTGATAGAACGAAAATATGTTCACCTCTGCAGCGTGTATCCTTTCTTTGCCATAACAAACAGTAGCACTGTTTTGTTTTGACTCTATGTAAATTTGCCATTATAACAAAGTAGAAACGATAATGAATAAAGCGGCAATTGTAATGGCGGGTGGTGCCGGAGTAAGACTCTGGCCCAGAAGCGGAGAAAAACATCCCAAGCAGTTTATACATTTGCTTGGTGATGGTACGATGATTCAGAACACCGTTATGCGCTTATTCCCGTTCTTTTCGCCCGAAGAAATTTTCATCGTCACCCTTCCGCAATATGTAGAATCCCTTGTTAATCAAGTACCCGTCATACCACTCGGTAATATTATTACGGAACCTTTCGGAAGAAGTACAGGGCCTTGTATAGCACTTGCGGCAACTGTTTTGTCGAAAAAACTTGCCGAAGATGCAGTAATAACGGTTTTGCCTTCCGATCATATTATCAATAATGTGCGTGAATTTCACCATAGTTTGGAAGTAATGAGTAATTGTGCAATGTCATTACCGAATCTGGTAGTATTAGGAATGGAAGCGCAAAGACCCGAAACGAGTTTCGGCTATATGCAATGGTCTGAAGAGCAAAGAGATTTGCCGAATGAGCAGTTTTGGCGCGGTATCAGAAAAGTTTTAACCTTTGCCGAAAAGCCCGATGAGCAGACGGCGCAGCGTTTTTGTGATGATGGCGACTTTTTATGGAATACAGGCATTTTTTCTGCACGGCTTGAAGTATTGATGGACTCGCTATCGAAACATCTTAGTGACCAAATGCCATTGTTTAAGGTGATAGAGCCGCATATTGACAAAGAATCATATATCGGTGCGGCTGAAGCCGTGTACCGACAAATACGCCCTGTTTCCATTGACCATAGTGTTATGGAGCATGCCGATAATGTTGTTACCATACAAGGGACATTCACATGGAGCGATGTCGGTTCTTGGGATGAATTTTACAGAATGTCCATGAAAGATGCAAAACAAAATGTAATGGAAGGCGATGTGATAGCTCTTGATTCTACACGTTGCCTGGTAAGCGCATCACAACGATTGATTGCTATGGTTGATGTTCAAGACCTTGTTGTTATAGATTCGGGTGAAGCATTACTCATCAGTAAACGCGGTTCAACAAATAAAGTTAAAGAATTGGTAGATTATTTGCGGAGGAAACAGATTACTAAATATCTCTAAAACAAAACGAGTGTTTATATGAAGTTTTTGCTTCATATCTGTTTCTATATCTGTTTACTTTTTGTCGGTAAAAGTAATCTTTTTGCATCCTTTCAGTACGATAAAGATGATGAAGAGGATACATTAACCTTCCTACCTAAAGTGACGGTAAACGATACTGTGAACACGGGATCGGGCATTGAACAAAAGAAAAGTGTTTGGGAGCTCGATACGAATACCTTTTATCTTACCGACTCGGGAATTATTTTTAGGCAGGACAGTCTTTTCGTTGTAGATACATTTTCAGGTACTGCTTCATACTACGGTGATCAGTTCCATGGAAGAAGAACTTCCTGTGGGGAAATATACTACAGAGATAGTTTAACCGCAGCACATAGGACATTACCTTTTGGTACACTTCTGAAAATCGTTAACACATACAATGGTAATTGCGTTGTTGTAAGAGTGAATGACCGTGGCCCCTTTGTGAGAGAACGATGTGTGGATGTTTCGTGGAGAGCTGCCGAAATTTTGGGCATGGTACAAAAAGGCACGGTACGAGTAAATATCGAAATCATTACAAAAGAAAAAGCACTAGAAAAAGAAGAACCATCTACAACTGATACCGATTGAAGAAATTCACCGATATTCTTTGGGTACGTATAAAAAAATTACCACACTCCTCTTAAATTGAACTCCATAAACATTGTGTAAATATCAATGAATCGAAAATTCGGCGAATTATATCCTAATGTCGTACTGTGAATAGCTGATAAGATTTTATGTACGTTAATGTATCTGTTTTTAAAGGCAAAAGAATAATGAAAACATTTCTCATGGAGCGAAGATAATGATGCCTCAAGGACAATCGCATCTCGAAGAGCAACTTAAAGTGGCGCGGGAAGCTAAAGATAAAGGCAGTTTTGCCGAAGCCGAACAGATTACATTAGAAGTACTTAATGCTGTGGCTGTGAAAAAAGAACAGAGCAATACTGTTGAGGGTGGAAAAATACGATCGGAAGCCGTCTTCGTGCTTGCAGAAATAGAACGATTGCGTGGAAACCACACAGATGCTTTAGAATACGCCGATGAGTTACTAAACATTGCAAACAACTTTCAACTTCTTACATACACCGCGAAGGCATGGAATATTAAAGGGCTTGTTCAAATGAAACTTGGGAATTTTGACAAGTCATTAGAGTACTTGAGTAAAGCCGTCTCCGCACATAAAGACTTAAAAGATGAATCAGGAGCTGGGGTCATTATGGGGAGTATCGGGAATATATATCGGAACCTTGGCAATTATGACTTGGCACTTGAGTATAAGATCGGAAGAGCACACG
>JALHLL010000109.1 GCA_022844575.1 bacterium | reverse complement strand
GTCCGCCTCACGTTCTGCAACAACATCAATAGCAATTCCACAAATGCCGCAACCTGTTTCACAAACACAGGAGTATGTTAATAACAATATTACTCCGGCAGCTATTCCGCAACAACAACCTTTGGTAGCAAAAACGACTCAAACGCAAGAGCCGGTACAGGTACATACCCCTCCGCCAAATGTGGTACAAGCCGATTTTATAAGACAACCGCAACAACAAACACAAAGAAATTTTCCGGAATCGAAACCAAGCGGACTTGATAAATTACGCCAATTCGATACTCCGGCGGCAACACGCAGAGGAAATGGTTCTATACCTATTGCAAATGCCCAGAATACGCAAATGCAAGCAACCGTTGTAGCGCGTGATGTTGTTTCGGCAACCTCACCTGCTTCCGAACGACCGGCTTTTTTGCGTAAGATTATGGATTGACCTTATGGCAAAGTAAAAAAGCCGCTTGTCGTTACTTCGACACAGCGGCTTTTTTTATGGCAATTATGTTTACTATTTTTACATTCAATACTATGTACTTACAATCGGAGAAAATATGTCAACCATGAAACGAACACATTATTGTGGTGAAATTAAGGAAAGCATTATCGGTAATAATGTTAGAATTAATGGATGGATTGACGATTTTCGAGATAAAGGTGGGGTCATTTTTTTTACCGTTCGTGACCGTTCTGGGATTGTACAAATTCTTGTATTACCCGAAGAGCAACCTGCTTTGGCTGAAAAAGCGAGGGAATTAGGTAGTGAATATGTTGTTACGATAACCGGTGTTGTACATAAAAGAGAAAGCCCTAATCCCAATATACCGACAGGGTATGTAGAAATAGTGGCAGAAGAAATTATTCTGTTAAATAAGTCGGAATTGCCTATTTTCCATATACACGATGAAGCCAATGTTAATGAAGAATTGCGACTTAAATATCGGTTTTTGGATTTGAGACGCCCTTCTTTACAAAAGAACTTTATGATACGTAATAAACTGTATCAAATCACCCACAAATACTTTTCGGACAATGGGTTTATTGAATTTGAAACACCCGTATTGACAAAATCCACACCGGAGGGAGCACGAGATTATTTAGTACCGAGTCGTATTCATAAGGGTAAGTTTTATGCCCTACCGCAATCACCTCAATTATATAAACAGATATTAATGGTATCGGGTTTTGACCGATATATGCAAATAACCAAATGTTTTCGTGATGAAGATTTAAGAGCAGATAGACAACCTGAGTTTACGCAAATAGACGTTGAGATGTCATTTGTTGAACAGGATGATATACTGGAACTTGCCGAAAATTTTACCGCGCAAGTATGGAAGGATATAAAAAACGTACAGGTGAATTTACCACTACAACGTATGACATGGTTCGATGCCATGACGAAGTATGGTAGTGATAAGCCGGATTTACGGTATTCAATGGAAATTACAACCATAACCGATATTGTAAAAAATTCGGAATTTGTAGTTTTTAAAGAAGCCGTAAATCTGAAGAACGGCTCAATAGCGCTTGTGAATGCAAAAAACTGTGCCTCATTTTCCCGTAAACAAATTGATGATTTGACGGAGTACGCGAAAAAATACGGTGCAAAAGGACTTGCTTGGATAAAAATCAATGCCGATGGGATTCAATCCCCTATTGCAAAATTTTTATCAGAAACGGAGATGCAAACAATACTTGAACACTCTAATGCGGAAACAGGTGATTTGTTATTAATTGCCGCCGCGGAGTTTGAGCGTTGTTATACTATTCTGGGTGCATTAAGAATTGAAGTAGCAAGAATAACAGGTATTTTAGAAAAAGTAAAAAATGATTTTTCATTCAATTGGGTGATTGACTTTCCTTTATTGGAATATTCAGAAGAAGAAAGCCGTTGGGTGGCAAGACATCATCCGTTTACATCACCTAAAAAAGAAGATGTGGAGTCATTAAAAACCGATCCGCAATTTGCAAGAGCTATTGCTCATGATCTTGTAATTAATGGCTACGAGGTAGCGGGCGGTAGTATAAGAATTCATCAGAATTCCGTTCAGCAAACAATATTCAATTTATTAGGATTTACACCCGAAGATGCACAAATTAAATTTGGATTTTTATTAGATGCTTTGCAATTTGGCGCACCACCACATGGCGGAATTGCTTTCGGGCTTGATCGGCTAGCGATGTTGCTTGCCGGAACAGATAATATACGTGATGTAGTGGCATTTCCGAAAACTTCAAGCGGTCTATCGCTTATGGATGGTGCACCGACTCCGGTAGATTCGAAACAGTTGAGCGAGCTTGGCATAGCACTTGCAGAAAGTACAAAAAATAATGATTAATACCATTGTACACATTATTTACCCTTAACGAATGAATAGACGTGATGCCCTTCGTTTGACAGGAATAGCATTAGCAAGTATTGTTGCAGCTCCCGTCGCTAAATCTGTCGATCGTAAGTTATTTTCAAGTATCAAGCAGAATACCGATAAAGACGCGACAACGCGTTATATTTTCGAACAAATAATCACTAAAGCCAAAGGCGAGAACTTCTCATCGCGCCCCATAGGTACAATGATGGGCGATTTGGGAACTTTACTGTTGGGTACTGCGTATATAGGTGGTACTTTGGAAGGAGCGCCAGAACTCTGTCGTATTGATCTTACAGGTTTGGATTGTGTTACTTTCTTTGAGAATGTATTGTGCATGGCACGCATTATCAAGAAAAAAAGTTATTCAATGAATGATTTGATAAATGAAGTTACGATGACTCGGTATCGTTCCGGAAAACTTGATGGTTATATTTCCAGACTGCATTATACGTCCGAATGGATTAAAGACAATGTAAAGAAAAAAACAGTAAACGATATAACTAAAGACTTGGGTGGCATAGTGTTTCCGCTACAACTTTCTTTTATGTCCCAACATCCGCAATATTATGCGCCTTTAAAAGACAATCAGGAACTTGTTAAGGAAATAGCGGGGATAGAACAAAGTATCAATACTCTGACTCATTATTTTATACCGAAAAAGGATGTAAGGAAAATTGAGAATAAATTAAAAACCGGAGATATTATAGCTATCGCAACGAATAAAGAAGGTTTAGACTATGCTCATACAGGAATGATTATGAGAGATAAACGCGGTAAAGCACGTTTCCTTCATGCCTCTGTAAAAAAGAAAAAAGTGTACCTTGACACAACGATTTCCGCTTATCTGAAAACCGTTGAATCGCATATAGGAATTACGGTATTAAGACCACTCGAACCATAAGGTATTATTTTCGCATTTATCTATTACATATAAATAGATTATATCAATAATATTATTCCAATCTAAAATGTTTGCGAATAATATCGGTGATTTTAATACCGACTGTTTTTTCCAAATCCTCTCTATCTGCCTTTTTTACACGCTCAACAGAGCCGAATGTAATAAGTAATTTTTGTGCAGTTTTTTCACCGATTCCGTCAATGGTTGTCAACTCCGTTTGAAATGTTCGTTTATCTCGTAATGTTCTATGATATTCTATGGCAAAACGATGCGCTTCATCACGAAGAGATTGAATTAATCGTAAAGCAGTGGATGTTTTCGGTAATAAAATTGATTCCGATTGATGGGGTATAAATATTTCTTCCAAACGTTTAGCCAACCCTATAACCGGAACCTTCGGGTAAACTCCTAATTCTTGCAAAATATCAACTGCAGCTGAAAGCTGCCCTTTCCCGCCATCTATTATAATCAAATCCGCCAGATCGGTCTTTTCCTCGAGTACGCGCGAATATCTTCTTTCGACAACTTCACGCATTGCGGCAAAGTCATCATTGCCATGAACAGCCTTTAGCTTAAAACGTCTATAATCATTCTTTTTCGGTTTTCCATCTATAAAACACACCATTGATGATACATAATCCGAACCTTGTATATGCGAATTATCAAAACATTCAATTCGACGCGGTGGTTTTGTTAATCGTAAATCACGCTGAAGAGCCGCTACCCCCCTTGGTAAAGCGTTTTCTTTTGCAGCACGGTGTAAATGTAAATCTCTTAACAAGAATTCAGCATTAGTTTTGGCAAGGTTAATCAATTTCCTTTTATCACCGATTTTCGGAATTGTAATTTCGACCTTAGCTCCGCTTCGACTCTCTAGCCATGTCACCAAAGTATCGGCACTCTCAATATCTTCCTCCAGAATAATCTCTTCCGGTATCATGTCCGTATCAAGATACCATTTTTCTACAGTCTGCCTTAATATCTCCGATTCGGTCTGTTCCATAGAGTTGGCGATATAAAAATGCCTTTTCCCTATCATTTTTCCTTCACGAACATTAAACACCAGAACACAAGCATCTTCATCATCGCGCGAAAGCGCGAAAATGTCCCTATTCATATCATCAGTGGTCATTATTTTTTGTTTTGCGACATATTCCTTAAGAATTTTCAGCCGATTTCTTAATTCGGCAGCATATTCAAAACGCAAACCTTCCGCCGCTTTCATCATTTCATTCTCTAAATTTCTCTCCAATTCTCTTGTCTGCCCGCTTAAAATAGAGGCAACATTCTTAATATGTTGAGTATAATGTAGTTGCAGAACAAATCCCTCACAGGGTCCTTCGCATCGTTTAATATGATAATCGAGACATACTTTGAATTTCTTATTTTCGATTGATTGTTCAGTTAATGGCAAATCGCAACTACGTATCGGAAACATTGTTCGTAAAGTTTCTAACAGATAATTCAAATATCGGCCATCAGTATAGGGACCAAAATATTTGCTTCCGTCACGAATTACCCTTCTTGTTGCAAATACTCTCGGAAATTGCTCCTTCGTAATACGTATATAAGGATAGGATTTATCGTCCTTTAATAAAATATTATAACGAGGTTTAAATTCCTTTATAAGATTGTTTTCGAGCAATAATGCCTCTGCCTCCGAGTCTGTAACAATCGTCTCCACATCGCAAATTTTAGAAATCATAGCAACTGTTTTTGCATCACGAGGTTTGCTTTGCTGAAAATACTGCATAACCCTATTGCGTAAATTCTTTGCCTTGCCTACATAAATTACCACACCTTTATCATTTTTGAATTGATAAATACCCGGTTTTGTCGGTACATTGGGTAATATTTCTTTAATTCTTGGTTTTATCGTCTCGTTTTCAGTCACAGCTTGCTCTTTAACATTTTGTTATCATACTTCCAAACACGTATCTTCGTATTTATTAGTATGTAAATGATTCCATAATACAAACCTACTAAATATACGAAGATGATGAATACTCCGAAAAGCGCAGAGGGCAACACTTTAAAACAAGCATTGGGAACTTTCGATTCTACAATGCTTGTAATTGGCTCGATGATAGGAAGCGGTATCTTTATTGTAAGTGCCGATATTGCAAGAGAAGTCGGGAGTCCCTTCTTACTGCTTCTTATGTGGGCATTAACGGGTGTTATTACGCTTATAGCCGCCCTTAGCTATGGCGAACTGGCAGGGATGATGCCGAGTGCCGGCGGGCAGTATGTCTATCTCCGAGAAGCATATGGTAATCGTCTTGCTTTTTTGTATGGATGGACACTTTTTCTTGTGATACAAACAGGTACGATAGCAGCCGTAGCCGTAGCATTTGCAAAATTCACTGCAGTATTCTTTCCCTCAGTTTCAGAAAACAACGTATTAGTTTCATTTGGTAACTTTTCCATTAGCGGTGCTCAGATACTTGCCCTATTGAGTATATGGGTTTTAACATATATCAATTTGCGAGGTGTACATGCAGGTAAAATTGTTCAGAATATTTTTACCTCCTCAAAGTCGCTTGCCCTTGCATGCGTAATTATTCTCGGAATAATTTTCGGAACAAATACATTGGCAGTTGATGCGAATTTCGGTGAACAATTCTTTACGATACAAGGCAAATCCTCGCAAAGTAATTTATGGACTTTATTCTTGGTATTCTGTGCCGCCATGGTTGGTTCATTATTTTCGAGTGATGCGTGGAATAATATAACCTTTACTGCAGGAGAAGTGCGTAATCCCAAAAAAACAATACCGAGAAGTCTTGCTTTGGGCACACTTACTGTAACTGTTCTCTATATTCTTGCAAATATTTCTTACTTACTTGTATTGCCACTTGCGGGGAACAAAGAAGGTGCTGATGTCTTATCACAAGGAATTCAATACGCTGTCAATGATAGAGTAGGCACAGCGGCTGTTTCCGTAGTATTCGGTGAAAAAGCTGCACTAATAATGGCGGCTTTAATTATGGTTTCGACATTCGGTTGTAATAATGGATTGATACTTTCCGGTGCACGGGCATATTATGCAATGGCAAAAGATAAGTTATTTTTTCCGAAAGCGGAAGCACTCAATAAAAACGGTGTGCCACATTATGCCTTAATTATTCAGGCAATTTGGGCATCATTATTATGCCTTTCCGGCGGTTATGGTAAACTATTGGATTATGTTGTATTTGCGGTACTTTTATTTTATATTCTTACCATAGCAGGGATTTTTATTTTAAGGAAAAAACAACCGAACATGGAAAGACCATATAAAGCACTCGGATACCCTTATTTGCCGGCTCTCTATATTGTGATGGCTACTATTATTGCTTTAGTATTACT
The DNA here is from genome assembly GCA_022844575.1 of bacterium. Classification (GTDB taxonomy): domain Bacteria; phylum Bacteroidota; class Ignavibacteria; order Kapaibacteriales; family UBA961; genus UBA2353. The sequence continues at coordinate 4,558 of JALHLL010000109.1, read as the reverse complement.
TTTTGTAAAATATGATACTTCATTACCCGGTCTTGCCATTGTTATTATTGGTATCCCCGTATTTGAACTTTTAAGAAGAAAAATACAATAGATTAGAATTATTACTTACAAAATATGTATGGCGTATGTACATACGCCATACTCTACCACATAGGGGTTTCTCTTTTCACACCAAACGCATTCAGTTCAGCATCATCACGCATATAATAATTATTAAAAAAACAATCATTCGTCATTATTCCATTGGAATTGTGAGTCGGTAATTCAATATTCACATCTAAATAAATCCATTCGCTGTACACCACTCCCCTACTACTTCGTACTCTATATGTCCACTGCCCTATCTCCGGTATATGGAAAACCTCATGTCCCTCACCGGAAAAAATAGGTGTAAAAAGCTTACCACCTTTCGGTGCAATACATAATTCCGAAGATTCGGAAAAGGGATCAGAGTGCCAGCTTATCAAACCGTTTCCATAAGAAAAATTAACCGATACATATAATGCAAATACATGTATGTATTCCGTACTCCAAAGTGACCAGTTACCCTCAACGCGTCCTCTCACCCTAAAACGTACCCCTCCAATCAATTTAAGCGGATATTGACAAAAGTCGTTTTTTCCTTTATAAATCGATGTAAAATCGTTAACAACCGACTCTCTACTCACCTGTACTTCATACAGTTCTGCATGATATAACGGCAACCATCGTACAACAGAGCCATCGTAACTGATAATTTCTAAAGCCATAGTATAATTTTTCTATTCTTTACGCTTTTTAGTTTAAAGAGACTTATTCTTGTATTTACTTCAAAAAGCGTCTAAAAAGTGTAGATTTACGTATCAATATTAATCATACAACCTTATCACCCAATTTATTCATCGCATTGATCTTCATGTATTTCTATAATCTGTACTTCATCCGAATATTCTGCCCAGATTTGCGATGAAAGTGTCGGGTTACTACTTATGCTTTGGATTTGCGCACGATATGTTCTTTCATAGTCATAAATCTCACAATTAGAGTAACTTCCCGGTGCGGAAATAACATTAAGGTGAAGCAAAACCGAACATAACCAAGGAATCGGTGCCATAAAATTTCTCCAGTAAAACAATGAATTGATGAACTATTTACGGAGGCGAAAATCTTGAGTATGAAGAGCGCATTCCAGAAAAAGAAGTTCTGCTTTGTGACATAGATTTTAAGCACCTTTTTGTGTAATTTGAGGATACATCGTCGTGTGTCTTCAACAATAAATCATTACTCTTTAACACTTTACCCTCTTACAACTTCATGGAAACATTGAAAGATCTTATAACATTTGTGACAAGGAAAGGACTTTCAGAGAGAGAGATTTTCGGAAAAGAGAAGTCCAAACAGCGTGATTTATTCGTTATTGTGGCTTCAGGGGCAGTAACAACAGATGAAATGGCTTTAGAAAAGTTGTTTTCGGTGAGGAATAAACAGGATGGAAGTCTATATAGGAAAACAAAATCCCGCCTCATCGAACGTTTATACAACTTAATACTCCACTTAGAAGTGAAAGAAGACGGTTTCTCCGCATCAACTTCTGCTAAAAAGCAATGTATCATCGACTTGGCAATAGCCGAAATTCTGATGTCCGGTGGTGCTGTAATCTCATCGCGAGATAAATACAGATCAATTCTGGCAAAAGCCGAGCACTTTTCGTTTACTCAAAAAGCTCTTTTAGCCTGCGAAGCTTTACTCTACCAGTATAGTATGGGCAAAAACATTGCTGAGCTTAGTTATTATGAGAAGAAGAAAGATGAACTTGCTGCCTGTGCGCAAGCCGAAAAAGAATCGGACGATCTTACAAGAATTGTTAATTCCATATTATCCAGATATTCTTCGCCAAACGAACACCAAATGCAAGAAATCGAAAAGGCTTGCTCCAAAATAATTCTCCTTTCCGAGCAATTTATCGGCTCGTTTAAACTACGTACAAAATCTGCCCGCATGAGTGTTTACTATGCTATGTTACATTCTGATTTTACAAGTGCCATAACTAAAACAGAAGATTTTCTACACTATGTTGAGGAAAACCGTCATCTCATCAATAGAAGTCTGTATACCGGATTTAACGGACTTATCGTACAATGTGCAACGGCAATGAGAAATTACGAAAAGGGTAAAGAAGCATTAGAAAAAGTACGCACCTCTGAAACTATTGGCACAGCTAATTGGCGTATCAGTCTGTTGGAAGAAATCTTTTTCTTTTTGAGCACACAATATTATAATGAAGCTGCTCACAGTCTGATTCGTTTGGCTCCATACGAAAATCTTTTAAAAAATCATCAAGATGAAAAATTCAGAATTTATCGTGCATATTTATCTATTCTGATTCAAGTTGGTGTGTGTACAATTCAACATGGAAGCATACCCTTATATAAATCTAAGGATGTGTTCATAAATTGGGAAATCATCAATCAGGATAAACAAGGACTTAACATTCATACAACCATTCATTACTTTATTCTGATGCTCATTGAAAAAAATCTCCACGGATTGTCGGCTAGAACCGACACTACTCGTGTCTATCGACTCAATCATCTCATAAACCAACCTCGTAGTGCAGCTCTCTTCTTCCGATTGGAAAGGCTTTCAGAGATGGATTTCGACTACAACAAAATAGAACATTATGCAGTCAGAAGAGGTTTCCTTCTTAATGATACTCCTCCGTTGGAGAGTAATGAAATAATTCCTTTTGACGTAATATGGAAAATGTGTAAAGAGTTAATAGTAAGCATAAGGGGGTCAATCATCGTACATAAATAAAGGTGTGTGTACCACCCTTCAATTCATTGTCTTTTCGCACTCAATCAGTTACCCTCCGCTTCACCCGAAGTGCTAAATACCTAATCATGAGGGACTCTCTGATTATATGGTTCAATCATATTCTCACGCTTATCTACGAGTCTTAAACCCTCAATCTTCCCATTTGTGAAGCATGTGCAATAATCTCATGTCACAAAATTAGCCTTTTTTTTCGGCATAATTCTAATACAAACCAACAAGTTAGAATCTTTTGAACCATTTTCAAACGCATTTTCACTGTTATTTTGATGTCACAAAACAAACGTTTTTTTTTTAGAATACCATATCCCTTTACAATAGTTTTGATATAAGAAACCTCGGCTACTCAAAGTTATTAATACGAAATAGTTGAAGGTATCCCAATTATGTCACTTTAACTGAAAATTCAAATACAATATTTTGCTTGTTTTTTTTTGTTTACTAATCGAACACCCCATGTTAGTTAATAATCAAAAAAAAATCAAATGGGGACAAGAAGTTGTTTTTTTTTACATCTTATATTTTGTAGGGATTGTGTATGGTTTATATCCAAAATTGAATTTATTATTTTCTGCAATTAATTCGAAAAGAATTAAAAACATCCGGTTTTATTTAACAAACAATTTAGTAAAAAAAATCAATCACTTATTTGAAAGGTGTTGCGATGAAAAAAATCCAACATTTGGCCAATATACATGCGCTTGATGGAATGAAAAAACTCCTGTATGTATGTATCATGTTAGTTTCTATGAGTTTGAGTATGCATCTACATGCTCAGTCTCCTCAAGTTGTAAGTACTACCCCCAATAATAATGCGGTAAATGTATCACTTACAACAACAATCGATGTAAAGGTAAATTACCCTATTGTAACTTCAAAGCTTGACACTGTAGTTCCAAGTAAGAATTTCCTCAATCAAAAGTATTCAGGAATATATCTGGTCGAAAAGGTAATATATGATTCTAGCGGAGGTAATATCAATGTTTTGAGGCATAATGCTAAGTCGGGACATATTTCAACTATTAATGATACAACTGTGCGTCTTACAGTTAATTCAAGTATGCTATACCCTAATATTCAATATATGGTTATAGTTGATAGTTTACATATTAGAAGGCCTAGTGGTTATACTTTTGACACTCTAGTAGTTCCCCAATATTCTTTTAGCTTCAGAACAGTACCTCCTCCTTATAAGGTTAATTGGAGCAATATGTCCGACAAAGGCCATATAAACTGTATGGATACAATAAAAGTCAATTTTAATAGAAAACTAACTTCTACTACAACAGATAGCGGTTCTATTGTTTCGTTTATGAAGCTACTATCAAGAACTTATCAGTTGGATTCGATAATGTTTAGTAGCAACTTTATAGGTGTAGGTAGTACATCGTGGCTCTCACCCGACAGTATGGCTATTTATGCAGTACCTTCATCGCTTAATCAGGATATTCCCTATTATGTAAAAGTTAATACGAGCTATTTAACCGGAAACACCGATGATGATGTAACCTATAATTATCGTAAAGCAAATTATGCAACAGTTTCCCCTTCTGTAAGTTGTAATACCTCTCCTACCCCCGAAGAACTTAAAGTAATAATTGGTGATAGAGCATTTTCCATGTATGAAAATGATACACTAAAACTTAAGGCACCTTCAACTTATGAGGATTTTTATTTCAAAAAATGGGAGTCACAAACATTACCTACAGTTAACAACTCTACCTCAAACAATGTAAGTACGGTT
>JALHLL010000108.1 GCA_022844575.1 bacterium | reverse complement strand
GGGTATAGTGCAGTATGAGTTTAGCGAATCGGTATTACGCGATAGAATTATGGCGCAGAGCATTCAATATGGAGCAAAAATTGGTGTTGGTGATGTCGTATCACTTACCATAAGTAAAGGAAACGAAAACTATTCCGTTCCAAATTTTGTAGGTATGACTCAGACCGAAGCAGAAGAGGCAATCGTAACAGCCGGATTTGTTCTTGGTGGTATTGTGAAAGAGAAAAATGAGACTTATCTGCCAGGTACGGTAATTGCACAAGTTCCGAGTGCCGGCGAGTCTTCATCGAAAGAAACACCGATAAATCTAACAGTTTCGGAATAGGTCTTTATGACTTCGTTTATCCCCCCTCCTCAAACCAAACGATTTTTATCGCAGTTTACCCAATATTTGCGATTTGAAAAGGGAGCAAGTGACAATACGATTGAATCTTATCATCATGACTGTTCTGCATTTTTTCAATACTTGCACGGTAAGTCGGTTATTAATGTTAGCGATGTTTTATCAAATCATGTTAATGATTTTTTGGTAGAATTAAATGAACTTGGCTTAAGCCCTTCAAGTCGTTCACGATACTTGGCATCCATACGACATTTGTTCCGCTATTTGCAATCAACAAATGTAATACCATATGATTGTACGGAAACAGTAGATTTGCCAAAGAACAAAAGGGAATTACCGGAAACACTCTCCATTGAAGAAACTTTATCAATTATTGAACAACCGGACATAAATACTCTTTCAGGGATAAGGGATAGAGCTATCTTGGAAACTCTATATGCCTGCGGACTTAGGGTATCGGAATGCTGCGGACTTAAACAAAGAGATATTATAGATGGTTCGGGTATTGTTCGTGTATTCGGAAAAGGTTCAAAAGAAAGAATTGTACCGATTGGCGATAGTGCACTTCATTTTATCCATGAATATATTGTTAATGCACGACCGATTTTTGTAAAAAAAACAATATCGGCAGGTGATACTTTATTTGTGAATCAGAGAGGCAAACAATTAAGTAGAATGTCAATATGGAATATCGTTTCGGATTATACGAAAAAAGCGAATGTACAAAAACATGTACACCCTCACACATTCAGACATTCATTTGCCACTCATCTATTAGAGGGCGGAGCCGATTTAAGAGCTGTTCAGGAAATGCTCGGTCATGCGGATATTTCAACTACTCAAATATACACCCATATTGATCGTGAATATATAAAAGAGGTACATAAATCATTTCATCCGAGAGCATAGTTATGAATAGTGATGAAATTACTGATTTAATGGAAAAATTCTCACCCTTAAAATGCGGTTTATACCCTTTAACAATTAGCAAAAAAGAAAACACATATTATGTTTTTGATATATGGAGAAAAAAAAATGTTGTATTAACACCTGAAGAGTGGGTACGACAGAATTTTTTGCAATACTTAGTTAAAGAAAAAAATTATCCGAATAGCCGCATTGCTGTTGAAAAATCTCTTAAAATATACGGAAAAAGTAAAAGAGTAGATTGTATAGTGTATGACCGGAATCTTTACCCGAAGCTTATTATAGAATGTAAAGCATCTGCAATTCCGTTAAAACAGGATACCATAACTCAATTAGGTGTATATAATATTGATATTTCGGCAACGAATATGGTAATTACGAATGGAAACGAAATACTATATTATAAAAAGAACAAAGACAATTCGTTCACATTTTACAATGATGTTCCTGATTATCAATCTCTTCTGAATGAACAATGAAACACACTATTTACTCACCTTTCGATATGCATATACATTTTCGCCAAGAGGAGATGTTACGTTTAATAGCTCCCTTAAGTGCGAAAACTTTCGCCGGTGGTGTCATTATGCCGAATTTAATACCCCCGATTGACAACGCCGAACATTTGTTACAGTATCAATCTGAAATATATGAAGCTGTAAACGGATATGATTTTACTCCCTTTATGACACTTTTTTTTCGTAGCTATTCCGAAAGAGAATTGTTGGAAATAAAAGATAAAATCATCGGTATAAAACTTTATCCTGCGGGTGCAACTACCAACAGCGATGCAGGTGTAAAAGAAATGTCAAAAGCAGAAGGAACATTTGCCCTTATGGAGGAAATGGGAATACGGTTATTGGTACATGGTGAAACCCATGGTTTTGTAATGGATAGAGAAAAAGAGTTTATTTCCATATATGATTACCTTGCAAAAAAATTTCCACGACTTCATATTGTTATGGAGCATATAACAACAAAAGAAGCGGTTGATTTTCTTGATAGATATGAGAATGTAACTGCAACGGTTACTCTGCAACATTTACTTATAACGCTTGACGATGTTATAGGCGGTTATATGAATCCCCATCTTTTCTGTAAGCCGATAGCCAAAAGATATGAAGATAGAGAAGCATTACTCGAAGCGGCATTAAAAGCGCATCCGAAATTGTGTTTCGGAAGCGATTCAGCTCCTCACCCGATTCATAAAAAAGAATGTTGCGGATGTGCAGCCGGTGTTTTTACTGCCCCTATTGCTTTGCAAGTATTAACTGATCTTTTCGAAAAAAACAATTCTCTTGAAAACTTACAGAATTTTGTTTCCGATAATGCAATAAAAAATTATTCTTTAACGAAATCGAACAAAAATGTCACTTTAGTAAAAGAACCATTTAAAGTTCCCTCACAATACGGAAATGTTGTACCCATGTATGCCGATGGAGAACTAAACTGGAGTATTTTATCCGTACAATAGTTTTCAGGAAAGGAACTATTTCTTCTGCCCCATTTTTGCTTCATGTAATCCACGTATAATAATATTTTCGTCGATAGAAACCTCAAAACCTGTATTTATATGCGTTTCAATGGAAAGTTTTTTTCTTTCGAGCACTTCGGTAAAGGTAATCTCGCTTTCCTTATATCGTCCGAGGCTCAGGAGCGCAAAAGCCTTTAAATGGAGCGCAAAAATTTGTTGAGGTACTTTCTCTAAGGAGTGATTAGCCCATTGTAATGCTTCATCAAAGCGTTTTAAATTACCACATAGGTGTGCTAACACAGCTGAGGCACTCGCCTCAATATGGGTTGCCAGACCACCGATCTGCAAAGATAATTTTAATGCCTCTTCCGCTTCTTGAACAATACTCATTCTTGCCAATGTCTGTCCAAGTTGAAACCAAGCATATGCATTTTCGGGTTCCTCCCTCACATGTCGAATCAATAACTCATAATTTCGTTTTAATTTCTTTTCCATCTCCTCTTTCTCCAAATCATAACCGATATGGTCTATGATTATTTCGGAAGAAACAATTTCTTTTTGTAATTCAATAATGGAAAGTGAAATCTGCTCATGCACTCTTCCCTGAAATTTGATGTTCGGATATCCGTAATTTCTGAATAATCGCGGATAAACACCTGTATGTACTTCGGCGGTTTGCTCACCTTGTCTGTGCGGGCTTCGTATAGTGCAAAGGAGTGCTCCGATATCATCAGGTAATTTTTTTAGCATATCACGAAGAAATAAACGTGCTTCCGAATGGATTCTCTCATCAGCATCAAGATACAGTATCCATTCACCCGTACAATGGGAGATTGATTCATTACGAGCTTCGGCAAAGTCTCCGTTCCAAGGAAAGTGAAAAACTTTTGCACCGTATTGTTCGGCAATGGCTATAGTTCTATCCGTCGATCCCGTATCAACAATAATGATTTCATCAACTATTTCCCGGACACTTTCAAGACATTCCGTTAGTCTTTTTTCTTCATTCTTCACTATCATCGAAAGTGAAATAAACGGTTTATATCTTTCATTAACATTCACAATATTCACATCGGAATTATGTAATTTAATTTCTCTTTCAACTTGCTCCACAATACTAATAATTTCAGCATTATCAGGATCGATACTCTTTGCTTTTTTCAGTAAAGAATAAGCATCTGAAAATTTTCCTTTACGAATATTACAGTTTGCCAAACCGACCAAACAGGTCATATCATTCGGTTCTGCATGTAAACCCCTTAAAAAACTTTGTTCAGACTTATCCCATTCATTAAGGGCAGCATAACATTTCCCAATTCTGAATTCTAATTGCTGGGGCGGTAAAGAGTATTCACCTGCAATGAGTGACAAACTGTTTGCCTTCACTTCCTTTATTGCCTTATAGCACTCCAAAGCTGTTGAGAATTCTTTCAGTTCATATAAAGATTCGGCAGCGATATACAAGGCAAACGATTGCTGAGGGATTATCTTAAGTGACTCATTTGCATAAATCAAAGAAGATTTAATATTATTTCTTTGATATGAAATGAGTGCCATTTCATTTAAAGCTTGCGGTTTGGCACTATGATTATCACTCAATAGAAGTAAAGCCCTTTTGCAATCATTTTCAGCTTGATCCAATTTCTCGAGCGCACGATATGTTTTCGCTCTTTGAAACCACATATAACCATCATTGGGTTTAATTTCAACAGACTTGGTCAATAAGGATAAATTTCTTTCCTGCTTTTTCCTCATTTCTTCCGGTGATAAATCATACCCCTTATGAAAATATCGTATATCCGATTGTGCTATTGTAAATCCTGCTGATAGAATAGGTTCCAGCACTTGTTCATGAATAGTATTTTCCCATCTTATAAGAGGATTATTTCTGAATATTCTTAATAAATGGATGATAAAAACATCTAAAGTGCCATCAGTTCGATGTGCATTACTTTCCAATTCAATTAAGATACCACCTATTATTTTTGGCGAGCTTTGTAAGGTATTACGTATCAGTTGCGGGTTTCTTATGATTTCATCGGCATCAATACTCACAATCCAATCGCCGTCAGCTTTTTCAAGGGCATAATTTCTGGCGGCACTAAAATCATCAATCCATTGAAATGAATATATTTTATCAGTAAATTTCTTGGCTATATTTATTGTATTGTCCGTAGAACCGGTATCCACAACAATAATTTCATCCGAAAAAAACATTAAAGATTGTAAACATTCTCGAATATTTCGTTCTTCATCTTTTACAATCAAACATGCGGAAATTTTCATAGACTTCTTAATTTAATGGAAATCGTACAATAAATGTAGCACCTCGACCATATTCAGATTCACATAATACATTTCCACCCATCGCTTCAGTCAATTTTTTTACAATAGCAAGCCCAAGACCTGTACTATGCTCTCCTCCTGTAGGTTGTGCCGATAAGCGTTCAAATTTACCGAAGAGTTTTTTCATATCCTCTTCCGTAAGACCGGGTCCATTATCTTTAACACTAAATTCAAAATAAGTATCATCATTTTTAGTTTTTATATCCGAAGATATATAAACATCCGAATCTGAGTTTGAATACTTTATGGCATTGCTGATGATATTATCGGCTATTTCATGAAAAAGTGTTCTATCCGTATATAATTGTATTTCAGTAGGAATTGAACTATAGTATAAACGAATGCTTTTCTTATCAGCGGCTTGCTGAAATGTTTCTATTACTTGTTTAATCGTATCAAAAGGATCGAATCGTTCTTTCTTAATATTAAGTTTACCAGTTTCAATGGAATTAATATCAAGAAGATTACTAACTATCGTCTTCATTCTGAGTGCCGTTGAGTGCATCTGACGTAATGTCTTTTCATTTTGTTCTTGTGCTAACTGTTTACCATAGCGCAGAGATGTTTCAGCTCCAAGTATAATTGCGGCAAGGGGATTTTTTAAATCGTGAGCCACAATACCCATAAATTCGTTTTTTTCCTTGTTGAGCTCTTCCAGATACACATTCTGATTTTGTAATACCTCGTTAACCGATTCAATCTCCTTTTTTTGCAATGATATTGTCCTCAAATTGACAAATTGTCTGAGGCGTGCCGTATAGGAGAACCTCGAAACAAACCAAGCCAGAACAGTGAGTACAATACTATTGGTAATATGACCACTTGCATTAGGTTGTTCTAACGTTATATTTAACAGCACAATAAAAATGAGATCACCCAATACAAAAATTGCAATGGAAGCTAATGGTCTATAGAATAAGCCCGAAGCTATACCGAAGACACCAATAATATACTCGGTAATGTGTTCATTAACTTTCTGTGTAACCCATCCTGATAAAAAAGCACACCAAACAATAATAAGGAAGCCATATATAAGCGTAATGAGATTAGCAACTTTAAACGATGTTTGTATAGATTTTAATTGTGCCTTCGAGACGAAATAGGATATAGAAGAAATAATCAGTAAAGTAACATGGCATAGAAATAATTCATAGTATGCAACATTCTCATACCATAGCCCTTCGTTCCTTGTTATAAAATAATCACGCCAAGTAAAAAAGGACATCAATATAAAAAGTACTATACTGAATATTCTAATTCTGCTTAAGTTTATGCGTTGAATTGTTCTACCATAATCATCACAAAACTCCGGATCAGGCAATTCCGGTTCTAGATGCAATACTTCATTAACTCTTCTTATTATTTTTTCAGCCTTATTCATATATACTTATGCTAATGAGTATTTTTGAGCTATTCTTTCTGCAATGGCTTTACCGTCCAAAGCGGCTGACATAATCCCCCCGGCATATCCTGCACCCTCCCCTGCTGGGTACAAATTATCTACCTCTACATGGTGTAGTTTATCTTTATCACGCAGGATTTTAATCGGAGATGAAGTTCTTGATTCCGTTGCAACTATAATTGCCTCATCCGTCAGATATCCTTTCATCTTTTTTTCAAAGTCAATGAATGCCTTTTGTAATGCATTCGAAATATCGGTAGGGAGTATCGTGTCTAATTCAGCCGAATATATGCCGGGTATATACGAAGTGCTCGGCAATTCAGCCGATTTCTTTTTCTGTACGAAATCCGTTATTTTTTGAGCGGGTGCAGTTTGCGATCCATTACCGCTGTTTTTCCATACTTTTTTCTCCACATCTTCCTGAAGATGCAAACATGAAAAAACACCGTCGGCACTAAATTTTCCTGTATCGATCGGATTCACCGAAACGACAATACCGGAGTTTGCATACTCAGAATCTCTTCTTGACATAGACATTCCATTAACAACAATTTCACCCGGGGCTGTTGCTGCAGGTACGATAAGTCCGCCCGGACACATACAAAAAGAAAAGACACCCCTCTCCCCCACATGCGTTACTAATTTATAACTCGAAGCAGGCAAAAAATCGCCACGCTTAAAACCATGGTATTGTATTTCATCTATAATTTCTTGAGGATGTTCCGCTCTTACTCCAAGTGCGAACGGTTTTGCTTCGAGTGTTATATTCTTACTTGCCAATAATCGGAACATATCTCTCGAAGAATGTCCCGTCGCTATTATACAATCACCTGCGTCGAATTGTTTGCCTTCTGATGTTGAACAGGACACAAATTTATTATCACTTATTGTTATATCAGTAACATAAGAATTGAAATGAACTTCACCACCATAATTACAAATTGTCTCGCGTAAACTTTGGACAACACCGGGTAATTTATTGGAACCGATATGCGGATGTGTATCTACCAATATATCAGGATTGGCACCATGCTCTGTCAATAAGCGAAGTATATATCGTATATCACCACGTTTTTTTGAACTTGTGTATAGTTTACCATCGGAATAAGTTCCTGCGCCGCCTTCCCCAAAACAGTAATTGCTATGCGGGTTTACTTTACCGAATTGTTGAATATCTCTTAAATCTTTTCGACGTGAACGGACATCCTTTCCTCTGTCCAGAACAATAGGTTTTATTCCATATCGCAATAATTCCAAAGCGGCAAAATATCCGCATGGTCCGGCACCTATTATCAAAACAGATGTATCACTATTAACCTCTTTATAGGAGCTAAGTAAACTCTCTTCTTGCTGCGGAAATTCACCAATATAAACGGTTGCGGTTACTATGTAACGAACTGATCTGTTACGAGCATCTATGGAACGCTTATTAATCCTTATTTCGCTAATACCTTCTTCAGTAATTCCGCATTCATTTGCTGCAGTCATACGAAGGTATTCCGAATTGTGTATATGTTTAGGGTGAATAGATAGAACTATCTCCTTTATCATATAGTACTCAACAAATTGTTCACATTCTTAATGGCGGATAGTTAAGGGCATAACGGTTCTGCCATTATTATGAATTATTTCAAGAAAATAAATACCCGAAACCATAGATTCGGTTTCGAGCAAGATAGATCCTATTTGGGAATAATCGTTACTCACAATCCTGCTAAGAATTCCGTTAACATTATATATACGAATGTAATTCCATTGCTCTGTATTGGATTTCATGGTTATTGTCACAAAATTATCTGCCGGCTGAGGAGCGATTGTCATAATAATACCAGCGTTTGATACATCAACTGTTGATGACGGACCTTCAATGGGTTTAATAGGAACATATTTCAAAATAGTACCGGATAAACCTACCGCCCACGCTGTAGAATCGTTAAGTACATAGAGCGAATGGAGATTATTATTTGTTCCGGTAAATTGTGCACGCCAAGTTTTTCCGCCATCGGTTGTTAAGCTACTTACACCTGATTTACCGACAAGAAAACCATTATTCTCATCTATAAATCTTAATGATGTAATTGCTTCCGGTGTATTAACAACAACATTAACCCATGTTTTACCGCCATCGGTTGTTTTTCTTATGATGCCATTATCGCCGGAAACATATCCTAACTGATCATTGAGAAATTGAATGGAAAACAGATTATTAGTTGTTTCTGAATTTTGCGTTTTCCAAGTTTCACCTCCATTAGTCGTATTAATAATTACTCCTTTATCACCTATACACCAGCCATTATTCTGATCTGAAAAGTAAACACCCGAAAGATTTGCGGAGGTTTCGGAAATAACAACTTTCCACTGTTCCCCACCATTGGTTGTTTTTACGATAATACCATTATTACCACATGCCCAACCGTACTTATTATCCACGAAATCCACATCATTCAAATCGCCAACTATTTGAGACTGTTGTTGGTTAAAACTCGTACCATTATTACTAATCTTAATGATAGCTCCGACATTTCCGACGATCCAACCATCATTGGGTGAAATTATATCAAGCCCACGCATATTTACTTTATCGACATCTTCAAAAATAGCCCAATCCTGACCTGCATTTGATGTTGTCAATACGGTACCTGTATCGCCTATCGCCCAACCTCGGTTTTCATTAATAAATGCTATATCATAAAGATTTAATCTTGTACCTTTATTAACCTGATTCCATGTTGTACCGCCATCATTCGTAGTAAACATTGTACCGTTTCTTCCCGCAAGAATGCCGTTTTGCGCATCAAAAAAACGTATTGCACCCAAATCTTCCGTAAAACCGGTAGTTATTATCTCCCAAACTTTTCCGCCATCTTTAGTACGAATAACCGTTCCCTTTTCACCACATGACCACCCTTTATTCTCATTCACAAAGTGAACCGATGTTAAATTATTATTTGTACCTGAATTAATGACACTCCAATTTTTTCCTGCATCAGAGGTAATACGAATTGTTCCCAAATTACCGACAACGCAAGCATTCGTTGGTGTTATCATCTGTATTGCATTCAAATTTTCATCTGTTTTTGAGAGCTGTGAAGACCAAGAATCGCCTCCATTGATGGTGGTCATAATAATACCGCCGTTTCCAACTGCCCACCCGTCTTTTGCTGATCTGAATGCAACTCCATTCAAAAAAACCACAAATCCACTTACTATTTTACCCCATGTCCTCCCGCCGTTTGTAGTTTTCAGGATTGTCGATTGTCTCCCTACTGAGAAAGCCAAACTGTCATCAAGAGCAAAAACACTATTTAGAGCAGCTGTCACATCCGATTTCTGATTCACCCAACTAAGTCCACCGTTTGTTGTTTTCGATATCGTTCCCGCATTACCGACAGCCCAACCGTTCAAGGGATTAGAAAAGTGCACCGAATACAAATCATGCGCAGTAGATGTCAATCTGCTTGACCATAATGATCCATAATCACCGCTGCCAATAATTCCACCGGCTTCACCGCAAGCTATTGCAGACGATGTACCTGTTATAGCTAACGTTGCGATTGGATTCCCTTGCGGCTGCGGATTCTGCCATATCCATCCTTTTTGTTGTTGAGAGAACAGCGAATAGTTGTAAAAAAGGTAGATGCAAAGTATTAAAACAAAACTTTTCATAGGTGAAAATTCTAATAGTGATACATGGTACTATAGACCGAGATCCGGTAAATCGAATAAAGGTGTATCTGTGTCAAGAAACCCTTCCGAACCGCTCATAAATAATAACAAATCAGTAAGCCACATAGTTGCACCGACACTTAAAGGTATTGATAAGTTATCATCCATTCTTAAACGAATTGACGCTGCCTCGACAATACCACCTAAAATGGCTCCTCCGAATCCCGCACAATAAAAAGCTACAGGCAAATTATAGACCAACCCAACAAACGTTACTACCATTATACCCGATATGATAAAAGCCATCGTGCCTTCAACACTCTTATCAAGGAATTTTCTTTTTCCTATTTTTCTACCGATAAGAGCGGCAGCCGTATCAGATATGATAAGTATGCTGAACGCTGTTATTGCTATGTATTGAGGAAAAATCAAAATGCAAACAAATGCCGCAATCAAAACCCATGAGGCACCATTCAGTAAAAGTGTTTCGTTTTGAGCTTCATGGTGACGAAGAAGATTTCCGAATAAAGTGAGGTAGAATTTTCTGAAAGCTTCCACTTTATGACTCATAACATCTAACACGATGCTTAAAATTGTTGCAAGCAGAATCAATCTGAAAATGAACTGCTTGCCAAAAATACCGTAAGCGATTGGTATTGAAAGAGATGACAGATGGATTGCTTTTCTTAGCAACTCATTTGTGTACGATATTTCGCCGTGTTTCTGCATTTTTGTGTTGTTTTAGTGACCATTCGGTCTTATAATCATGCCATTATTGACAGTATTCCCTAATGCTAAGATCAATCTTTTCCTTGAAGTATTGGGGAAAAGAAATGATAATTATCATGCAATACATTCTCTCTTCATCCCTATTTCTCTAGCAGACCGAATTACATTCGAGAAGTCATCAACAATTGAGTTATATACAGAAAATGATATAGACTGTAATCCTAATGATAATCTTGTATGGAAAGCAGCTGTGATGCTTAAACAGGAATTCGGTATAAAAGAAGGGGCAAAAATACGACTTCAAAAGAACATTCCTCTCGGTGCAGGGCTTGGTGGGGGCAGTA
>JALHLL010000107.1 GCA_022844575.1 bacterium | reverse complement strand
GTACCGATACACATGATTTTGAGTTTAAACGCAGGCATGCTCAAGAGTTTTTAGAAGAAGGACACAAGGTAAAAGCAACTGTTATGTTCCGAGGACGTGAAATAGTACACAAGGAAATTGGCGAGGAATTGTTAAGACGATTCATAACATCATTGGAAACTTGTTCGAAAATCGACCAACAGATACATTCTGAAGGTAGGACAATTACGGCAATCTTGGCGCCGGATAAAGCAAAAGTCAAGTAATTAATCACTATAATTTAGGGATCATTCGATGCCGAAATTCAAAACGAAGAGTGCTGCAAAAAAGCGTTTTGCTTTGACAGGTACAGGTAAGGTTAAACGCGAAAGAGCGTATAAAAGCCATATCCTGACCTCGAAAACACGCAAACGCAAACGCTTACTCCGTCAATCGACAACAGTACATGTTGCTGATGAAAAAAACATTAAGCGTATGCTTGGTGTAGGATAATTTACTATCCTGAATTGTGGTGTCACGGTATAATTAAATGAAGCTCACCGTGCGCCCTCTATTTTATCAACGTTTTTCTATTTAAGGAGAACTATGCCACGGGCAAATCATAAAGTAGCTTCGCATCGCCGTCGTCGTAAGTTTATTAAACTTGCGAAAGGATACTGGGGAGCGCGAAGTAAGGTATGGACGGTTGCGAAGCATCACATTGAAAAAGGTTTGCAATATGCTTACCGTGATCGCCGCCGTAAAAAACGCGAATTCCGTTCATTGTGGATTACTCGTATTAATGCGGCAGCGCGCTTAAACGGTACCACTTACAGTAAACTTATAAATGCTCTGTCGGTGAAGGGTATTGCAATTAACCGCAAAGTGTTAGCGGATTTTGCAATGAATCAGCCACAAGTATTTACGGCTATTGTTACGAAAGCAATGTCATAAATAAGTAAAAAAAAAGCTACTTTTTAAAAGTAAAAGGATATTTTCTTCTGAAAATATCCTTTTTTTATATACGAATGCGTTATTGAGCAGGGAGTTAGGAATTACCATTGTGGGGTATATATAACTCTGGCAACTATTTCCCTACTTGGAAAAGGTGCTGCCGGTAAGGAATAAGAGCTGTCTTCCGAATCTGTAATATACGGCTGCACTATCGGTCTGTTATTGTTACCTAAATTATGACAAGTTAGAGAAAAGCTAAGATTATGTTCCGGCAAATTATAAAGAATACTTAGATTGGCAATTACGATAGCATCGAAAGATTTGATACTTTTTTCGGCACTTTGTTGTGCCGGAAAATCAAATCCGCTATATTGTGATGTAAACTTAAAGGAAGGCGTTATAGTAAATGTTGGCGAAAGGATATATGACAAGTATAATGCCGCCGAGTGATTTGCAAAACCCAAATGTTGAGACGAAGGAATACCCGAAAGTGTAGGACGATATTCAATTACATCATTGTTAAGCGAATGGTAAAATGAGTAGTTTACCCAACCGTTTAATCTTTTATTCAACCACCGTAATTCGGTTTCAATCCCCACCGTACCGGTATGATTCCTATTAATATAACTGCCTATAAACGATGAGTTGCGGAAAACAATAGGGTTAGTTATTTGTTGAATAAAACCGTTTACGGTCAATAATATTTCTGATGAGAATCTATAGCCCGCCTCTAACTCAAAAGCAGTCATTACTTCCGGTTTAAGTACTCTCTCCGCCGTAACGATATTCATAATTGCTGGTGCTCTGAAAGCTTGACTTGCAAGTGCTTTAAAGTGCCAATCATCAATAATTTTTGTAATTGCTACTCTCGGTACGAAGGCGGAGCCATAAGAACTATTGTGTTCGAAACGTGCACCCGCAGTAATATTAATAAAATCAGATTTCAATTCACCCTGTAAGAATGCTGCGGCATTTGAAAAAGAGACTTCATCAATCTTTTTATTCTCGTAAGTAATCCAATACGAAGTATCGTTCGTAGTGGTTAATCCTCTGTCTATCCAAAAATCAACACCGGTTGCAATCAATAGATTACTTGATATTGAATAGTTAGCGGGTAAGGAGAATGAAAAACGCTGAATTTCGAGTGAAAAGTATCGTGATGTGGCAATAGCGATGCTGTCATTAGTTTCCCAGGGGAATTGCCTTGTAAAACCAAATTTCGGTGTAATATCAAGATTATCGGTATGTATCAAATATGAAGCATAAGCCGTTAGACATGAAAAATTATTTAACATTCTCCGACTGTTTACCGCAGTACCTACTTGAAACAATTCGCCTGAGAATCTTGTAGAAAAATCACTGGTCTTTAAACCTATATTTAGAAAATGAGAACTGAATGTCAGAATATCTTTCGAGGCATAAATGTTTTCTTGTAAAACTGAGTCGGCGGCTTGTAATCTGCGGTCACTCTGTACTCCGTGAGTTGTATAACCATTCATTGTTAAAGATAAATCATCAGTTGTTATATTAAGCAAACCCGATACATTATTTCTTATTCCTCCATTTGCCATCAAACCGATGGAACCGGATAATTGCGCGGAGTTTGTTTTTTTTGATGTGATGATGTTTATTACTCCAAGACCTGCAAATCCACCATACTGTACCGAACCCGGTCCTCTCATAACCTCTATTCTCTCTATAGTTTCGACTGCTATTCGGTTGCCAATCATCGGATTACCATATATTAAATCGTTCATGAGTACACCGTCAACTCTTAACAATATTTTACCCTCATGCACCCAATTTCCACGTAGTCCGATTCCGATAATGTTTTGAACATCTTGTCCGAATTGGAATCCGGGTATTAATTCCAATATATCGGAGAGTTCTCTTGCTCCGGAGTTTACAATATCATTTTTTGTGAAAAGTGTAACAATGCCCGGTGCTTCCTGTAAGGTATTATTCGATTTGCTCGCTACCTTTATATCTGTTTCTAATAGTTCTTCAAGCGAAAGAGCGTCCATAGCAGTTTCCGCTTCCTGTGCATTTATGTCCGAAATGGTACACTGAAGAACAATGATTAAGACAAGGGCAATTATACAGAAAGAGTACTTTTTCACAATTATTCTCCAACAATTCTGGCAAGTTTAAGTAGGTCGGACGAAAACTCATGTTCTTGTTCTGCAAGAACGGTAGAATTAATAATGATTTTAGGTTTATTATTTTCTGCAAAAAGGCTTATTGCAGCTTTACTGTTCAGAACGTCTTCGGGATCTCCCGATAAACAAAGGATATTGTTTTGAGTACAATACTCATGTACTTTTTTATTTGATGAGAATACATAAAGAACACTAGATTTTTCAGCTTGTGTAAGTTTCTCCATCTTTATTTCTATAACACTTATACCTAATTGCGAGAAACTCTCTACAAGAGTATCTTTTTTAACTGCGGAATTATCTACAAGAACATATATCTTTAAATTTCCATTTTTGAGATTTTTAGAATATGTGAGAACTTTCTTAAAAATAACAGCCTGAACTTTGGGCGGCACAGGTCTGAATTTTTGTACAGAGTTCGCTGATATGCCTATAAACATTAAAAGCATACTTAAAAGAATTACTGTCAGAAACGATATTATTGATTGTGTTTTCAATTACTTTGAAACATGTTTTGTTGTACTTACCTCTTAATCAGGGTTCATTTCATCGGATAGCTTTATGAAAAATTTGTAGTCATACGTTTCCGCCGCTTTTATAACACGCGAAAAAGATTTTTGAATCTCTAAATTATCCGGAAAATTAGATTTAATTATTTCTGTAATAACATCAAGTTCTTGTAGAACAATAGCTTCATTTAGCTCACGAAGTAAATTATTCGGTAATATTTGTAAATGTTGTGCTATTTGACCTGCATTAAGATCATTCTCTGACACCCGACTGGCATCTTCTATCGTGTCATCTTCAAATATATAATCGCAAGAATATGAGCGAAGTAACACTTCATGAATTTGCTCAATTCTAAACGGTTTGTTTATAACTTCTTTAAAACCCAGACGGAGTAAGTCCTCTTCCGATTCGGTCAATACATCAGCCGTAACAGCAATAACAGGTATAGTCAAGAGTTCTTCATATTCGTTCAGTTTTTTAATAGCTTCTTTTCCCGTCATTTCGGGCATCATCAGGTCCATAAATATTATTTGCGGATGAACGGCCAAAGCTTTCTGAATGGCATCGCGACCATTTTCAGCTTCATAACAATCAAAACCAATCATTTCTAATAATGATGTCAGAAGCAATCTATTGGCTTCTACATCATCAACAACTAAAATTTTCGGAGGCGGTGATTTATGGATCACTGATTTTATTCGCTTTTCGTTATTATTCCGAGAATGTTCATTACCGAAATCAATAGTTTTTATTGAAAGAATGAAGCTAAATTCTGAGCCGACGCCTATTTCGCTTGTTACCGTAATCTTGCCCCCCATTTTTTCAATAATCCGAGCTGAGATAGCGAGACCAAGTCCTGTACCTTCGCTATAGTGTGTTGCCTGTTGTTTAAAAGGTTGAAAAATTCTTTCGATTTGGTGATCCGGAATACCGGGCCCCGTATCTTTTACAGTAAATTTTAGTTGCGTGGAAGAGTCCTCAGAATTTTTGCTAATGAAATCCACTAATAACTGTACTTGACCATGCTTTGTAAACTTTACAGCATTCCCCACCAAGTTAATAAGAACTTGCTTTAACCGGCGAGCATCAGTAAGTATGGAAATGGGACACTGCTGATCGGCACGAACTATTAATAGCAGGTTCTTTTCCGATGCCTTCGTCATAAGTATTAAGCGAACACTTTCTATTATATCGGCAAGATAGGAGTTCTCTTCATGTAATTCCAATTGACCCGCCTCAATTTTCGATATATCCAAAATCTCATTGATTAAATCCAATAAGTGGGAGCCACTTTTATACATCATTTCAACATAAACTCTATTCTGAACATCGATATTCTTATCTTCTCTTAATATCTGCGAAAAACCAATAATCGAATTGAGGGGTGTTCTTAATTCATGCGACATTGAAGCTAAAAATGCTGATTTGGTTCTATTTGCTTCCTCTGCTTTGTCTCGGGCAAAAAGAAGTTCTTTTTCAGTTACTTTTCTTACAGATATTTCTTCGTTTAGTGCTGATGTTCTTTGTTCAACGATGTATTCCAGATTAGAATTCGTATATGCAATGTTATTATATGCCTGAACAACAGAATCAACCATCCTATTAAATGAATCGGCTAAGTAGCGGATTTCATCCTGACCGCTCACGGTTACTCTTTCGGTATATTTTCCTAGTGTAATTTTCTCAACAACTTTCATCATTGTTTTAATTCGACCAACTATGGGTCTGAAACCGAGAATAATTGCGAGATTTCCAAGTCCAAATACACAAAGGGAGAAAAGGAGTATTGCGTTTCTGAATTGTGTTATGGATGCGTAAATATTTTCTAAGGTTGTATATACTACCAAATACCCAATAAGAGTATCATTATGGTAAACCCCTTTCGAGGAGACTATGTATCCATCGAGTTTTACAGTGTTGTTGTTTTCAATTAGAATGTTCTCTTTCTTGCCGTTGTATGATGTTTTTCTCAATTCGGCAAACTTCTTTTTGTTAAAGTCATATAAAGCAATTCTTCGAGCTTCATCATACACCAGAACGTTCTGCATAGTGTTAGTTACAGACTCATTGTCTTCAAAATACAGACCGGATGAAATGCTCGACGAGGCGATGTCGGTTATGCCTCTTGTATTTGCAAGTGAAGCATCAATAATTATTAATTCCATTAAGTATGGAATAACTAAGTATGCTGTTGTGCAGATTACAAGGATAACAAGAGAAACAGTAATAAGCAGTTTGGCCTGTAACGATTTCCTAAAGGGTATCGATTTGATTTCATCCATTTCACATTCATTAGGGTAGACACATAACACCAACTCTTTACTTCACTATTTCCAAATTGGCTCGAATAAATCTTAGCACAATTTGTGAAGCGTCAATAGCAGAACGTTTTTCATAGTTAGGATTGCTTGGATTTGCAAAAGCATGTTTGGCATCATACATCTTTATATGTGCTTTCTTCTCCAATCCGTTAAGTCTCTTTTCAAACGAACGTACTATATCAGGGGTAATCCACTTATCCTGTTGAGCAAATATACCCAAAAGTGGTGCATTTAACCGTGATAGTCGAGTAGTGTCATGCTCAGGCATTCCGTAGTACATTACGCATGCTTTGATTTGATTGGGATGTTCCAATGCAGTTTGTAATGACCAAGCTCCGCCATAACACCAACCTATTGTAGAAATTTGCGCATCATCGCCGCAGAATCTTAAAGTACCTTTAATAATCCTTTGAACACGCTCTTCAGAAGTTGAGGTCATTATTTGAGACGCCTTGTCGGGTTTATCAGCTACCAGACCATCATATAGGTCTAAGGCAATTACGTTAATTTCGCTAAGTGAGTCAGCGAAGGCATCGGCAGTATGTTTAATATGGTCATTCAGTCCCCACCATTCATGGAAAAGTATAAGATACTTCGATGAACCGGTTGAGGATTTTATCAAGTATCCTTTTGCATCTTTATCTTCATCAATTGCTATATCTATTGATTTGCCTTTCAGTACAAATTGTGTATTAATCGGCGGATTATGTGCTGTGTGAAAATTTGAATCCGATGCAAATGAAGTGAAGTCATTTTTATCCGACTTGTAGTGGCTCAACGGACAAAAAGACGATAAGAAAGTAAAAAAAACAAAAAATAGTATTATACGTACTTTCTTATGTTCCATATTGAAGAAATCACATTCTTTTTTCATATTCTTTGTTTTGTAAATATAGTCATATGCAATTTGCATCATGGCATAAATGTGCCAAAGAACTTTCAATATAATATTATACAAAAATCTTAATTTGTTCCTAACAACAATAATTTTGCAAGGAAAAAGAATGGAATATGACAAAAGCTCTCCGGCTGCAATAGCCGCGCAAGGTCAGTTGGATGCCTATAATAGAAGAAGTATAGATGACTTTTGTCAATGGTATGCTAACGATGTTCAGTTGATTGAACTTGGAACAGGCGAGGTGTTTTGTGAAGGCAAACAAGCGATGAGAGAACGTTATTCGCCTATGTTCGAAAAACATACCAATCTGTACTGTAAACTTGTGAATCGGGTAGTTTGTGGGAACTTCACTTTTGACGAGGAAATGGTTTCAGGAATTCATCCTGAACGAATTGTACATGCGGTTGCGGTGTACGAAGTAATAGATGGACTTATCAAAAGAGCATGGTTCGTACGTGAAAAACCAAATCGCTAATGTTAAAAATTTACTTACTGTTATATTTTTACCTTACAGCGATGTGCGACATTACTTGAACTAATGTTTTTTTAGTATTTTGCATGTTGTTGAAATAATTGATTGTACGATGTTTAACTCTGTTTCGGAAAGTAATATGAAACGTTTGATGACTGTTTTTTGTCTTTTTTGTAGTGTGTGTACATTACAAGCCCAAAAATTAGAAATAGGGGGTACCGTTTCACTTTTGACAAAAGAGAATTTTGAAAGTTACTCTAAGCCATTATTTACTAGCATTGGACAGAGTTTTAATTCCAATCTGTGGACTACAGCTATTCATGAAGACCGCTTCAAAATAGGAATTGATGTTTCAGTTATGGCTATGTTAATCCCTGAAAGTCAGAAGAGCTACTCCGCCAAGTTGCCGGATCATTTCTCTGATCCGAGGGGGGCGCAAAATACTCGTGCCAATACGGCATATAATAAGGATGGTAAGGAAACAATTCAGCCCGCGACGGTTGATCAACCAACATTTTATGGTGGCAATCCGACAACTGTTTATTCAGAACCATTAGGTGTAAATACCTTTCAAACGGTCGGCGGTAATGCTGAGTTTCCGAGCGGAAATGGTTTAAATGCCGTTTTAGGACTTCCCGCTGTACAAATTATGATGGATTTACCATCAAGAACACATGTTCGTTTAAGAGTAGTACCTGTTTCTTCAATTGATGATGACAAAAATTTGTTCTATGGTATGATTGGAGTAGGGCATCAGTTTAATCAATACATTGACGGATTAAATGACTCTACGCTTGGTATTTCCTTTAACGTAGCTTATTCACTTCTTTCTCTAACGAACAGTATTGATGCAAATGCTTTGGCTATCGGAATCAATGCGAGCAAAAAACTTGATAAATACTTTACCGTGTTCGGCGGAATTCAGTATGAAGATTTTAGCGGAACATTCACTTATACGAGAAAAAATGTAACCCCTGCAAATCAGGAATCGAATACGCCTTATGATGAAGTTAGAGATAATATGTATAGAGACCCGACTAACGACAATAATCTTATTATTGATTCTGACGGTAGATATGTACCTTTTGAACTTCCTCAAGGACTCCCTTCAGAATACACCAAACTTTATGAGCGTAAACCGGTCGTTGCAGACATTAATACATTCTCTAATATTAGGATTGCAGCCGGCGGCGAATGCCATTTAGGTGCTCTGCAACTTCATGCACAAGTGGCATATCTTTCGCAATTTATGTTTTCCGGCGGTTTTTCCGTCTGGTTCAATTAATCATTATGTAATTCACTCAATTCATACAATTTTAGGAGAACTTCAATGAAAGTTCAAATGTTAAGCTTTTTAGCGGTTCTTGTGCTGCTGGGCATATCAACCGGTTGTGATACGATTAACGACATTGATAAAATCAAACTTCCATTAACCTTTACTGGAAGACCGAAGGTTGATAATGATACTGCAAATACCATACGTTTTGACGGTGTTAATCTTGATACCGTAAACGGATATGTGGATAATAGAGATAAGATCGATGAAAATGGTTCCGAAATACAGAGTATGAGTGTCTCTATTGTGAAGTTCATATCCAATGAAGTGAACTTACAAAACTGTGTTTTCGAGAATGTAGAATTTTGGTTGCAGTACGATCCGATATACGGAGATAATACTGTTTATCCTCTTGGCACTTATACGGATGTGAAAGCAAGTGATTATTATTTAACCCCCAGAACATTAACCCTCGATAAAGGTAAACTTCAAGAGGCAATAAAATACGTTAAAACAAGACCTCGATTCAGAGTATATCAAAGGTATGGGAAGGTGAAAAACTTTCCTAATAGACAACCGGAGTTTGTGAATTTGACAACAAAAGTAAGTGTTACAATTTTATTGAAACCTAATTAATAATAATTGTTGGAATTTTAGAAGGCGAAGGATTTATATTCTTCGCTTTTTTTTTGTAAGACAGTACAATTACTTTATCTACCTTTAATAGGAAAAAGTTTTTTCTTTCTACGAATGGTAATTTCTCGAGAATGGAAATTACAACCGTTGGAGTTACTACATACGAATTTGTAAATACCTTCTTGTTTTATAACAATGTTTTTTCCTCTGAAACCATTTGACCAGAGACATGTATCACAGATTGAGTTAACGGTAATAATAACCGAATCATTATCATTGAGTATTGAATCGCCCTGAATATGGTAGTCAATGATATTCCTACAAATTGATTTGGTTAAAAGTGTAACATTATCCAAACCCCACGATTCATTATATAAGGAGTTATCACTATCTCGAAGTGTACATGAAAATAAAATATCTGTAGAGTTGTTATGGTGTGGAACTGTAAGAGTAATAGAATAGACGGCATCCATAATGCCATCATATCTATTGTGTTCCTTCCATGTAAAACCGAGTTTGTTGATAGCTCTTGCCCCGGTTTTCGCTTTGTATGATTTGTTACCGATATTCAGTTCGGGATATGATTGAGTGAAAGTAGTATTGCTGAATGAAGTTTTAATATATTCGTTACTATCAATCTTTAACATGAAAACATCCTGTCCATATGTCTTATCATTACCATCCCATGTACCAATGATATATATATCAAATGAAATGGTAATGGAGTCGTGCTCTGTTAGGTTATATACTGAAAATGCTGCGGTATTATTCGATAGCTTACCCAAAAAGAGATTTGACTTAAACGGCGTTTTTTCTAAAACAATCGGTATTTCTTTTTTATTTTTATCAAATAATTTCCACCTTGATGTATTTTTATCGTCAAAATTCCAGTATTGGACTTCTTTTGTACGAGTGTTACTATTATTCTGTGAAAAAGAGATCTCAAAAGATGAAATTAAAACAAGAATATATGTGATATGTATAAATTTTAGTTGTATCATTTTATTTGTAAATTCTTTAATCTATCAACTTCCCGATTCTATTCCATTGTATTCCCTCGTCTGATTTTGACCAAATAATCATAAAAGGTGTACCCACTATACAATTTTCGGGAATGAATCCGAAATAACGCGAATCATAACTGTTATTATAGTTATCACCGAGAACATAATAACAATCATTTTTCACAGTGTAGAAATTTTGAGGATTTCCATTTATATATACTATGTCGTTGAGTATATCAATACGAGTTCCTTCCGATTCGATAAACTGCTTAAAAATTTGAATAGTTCTTGAGTCAATTTTAATATTATCGCCTTTTCCGGGCACGACAAAACTACCTTCAAATCTTTGATACAATCTGTTTGCATCTTCAAAACGTATAGCGGAATTTATAGTACTTGACCTAATATTCAAACTCGTATCATTCAGAGAAACCGTATCGCCGGGAATCGCTACAATTCTTTTAACATATACTTGCTGATTATGTTCTTCCGTAGCATGTAAAAAAGCGATTATGTCATTGCGACTGAATGCTGAATAGCGAAAGCGCCATGGGGAATCCGTTACCCCGAGTAGAGGGAAGCTCGGAGGGAATCCTATAAAATTTTTGCATTTAGCTACGACAACCCTATCTCCTGCGTTAAGAGTAGGGGACATTGAGTCAGAGGGTACCTTAAAGAATCCTATGATGAACAAACGCAGAATTATTGCCAAGATGATGATGATAATTCCGAATTTGACTATAGTGTATTTGCTCTGGTGCGAACTCTCCATGGAATGCTTACTATTACGGTAATGAAATTATGAAAATACAATGACGCTCTTTTACAAATAATGTGCATCTTCGCAATTCAACTTCTATTCTGAATCGCTTATCATGAAAATACAACGATTTGCACATATCCTTTCATTTTGTGCATTATGCTTTGCGGGGATTGTGACGATACTTGTTACGCAAATGTTTGAAACCTTTGTTTTATCGGGTGTATCGAAAACAATATTGACAGTTATTCTTCTCGTATTCATTTCATATATAGTCGGCTATGCTATTTCATGGATAATGATGAAAAGAGTA
>JALHLL010000106.1 GCA_022844575.1 bacterium | reverse complement strand
ATTCAAAAGCAAATCTTGCCTATATTGTCGTATTATTAATATCGGCATTTACATCAACGGTTGTAATAAGAACAGGATATTTGGGCGGACAAATAAGGCATACGGAAATAAACGGTAATGCTCAACAGACAGAGCATGAGGAACATCATTAGTACACATAAAAAAAACTTGAAAATAAAAAAGCCGTTACTGTTAACGGCTTTTTACTTTTTAGGGTATTGATAATCTGTTTTGTTCGGAATATATACGGATAAATTTACATTCAAAAAAGAACTTATCGCATATAATAATGACTGAGCAAAATATTAGTTGGAGGAAACTACCGGAACATTTTCGATATCATGTTGCCAGTATGAGAATCCGCCTACGCCATTCCAAGCACCATCAATTGCCATATGGGCATTAAAATCCGCAAGGAAAGCACCGATTGCAGGAGGAGGTACGGTTTGAACATATTGTCCGCTTATGGAAACCACTTGCGTATATTGACCGAGACCTGTTGCATAGATTTTTCCCGTGACTTGAACTGTTATTTCACTATCTGCTCCTTGAATAGCTTGAGTGATGACAACCGTTCCAGATACGGAATGTTGAGAAGGAACGACTACAAGACTAAAATGAGCGATTGGTGCACCCGGCATACCAACATTACCTATTGTGCCTTGCGCATGATAGGCACCTATTAATGGATTTGACATAATGATTGTAAATTTAAATAACTCCTACTCTTTTGGCTTTTCGGAAAATGCCTCGTTTTTATAGTGATTTCGACTTCACTTTATTGACACAATACACCCATGTGGCCAATCATGAGCATTAGCCAATACTTATTATAAACAAAATGTAGTATGGAGTTATACTTGTTGTAAGACAGGTATTTAATAACCCATACACACCCTAAAAACACTACACACTTAATTTCCGCTTTCGGAAATTATTACACACTCATCATCTGTACATGTACAATTATACGTACAAAAATACAAGGGCTGTACTATGTACCATTACTCTTGCATTACTCTATTTTATTATGTTTCCTTTACATGGGGAAGGGTATATAGGGAGATGCTTAGAATACGTTACAAATCCCAATAGCGGAAATCATTTCTGATTTGTCAGCACGGAAGAATATATATCAGAGTAGGGGTAAGGGATATAGGCATGGATACTATAATAATGTATAGAAATTATAGTACGCTGATAATCATATCTCCGTAAACTATACTGTTACAGTATGTTTCGTTTCGGTTAGATAAGGTTGTTCTGCGTTAAAGTTATACTTAGTAGGATTTGAAATGAATTAAGAAGTATAACGGCTAATTGTTTCTCACGTAAGTTGTTTATGAAGATATGAGTAAGTCATTAATATTATTTAATTCTATAATAACTGGTTGTTTTAGCCTTAGTGCTTTACCTATGGCAATACAATGCCGTTCTTCTAGTGATGGTAATAAATTTGTATATGTACTACCAAAGTAATTCTCTAAGAATTGTTTTCCTGTATCATCGAATACTCTTAATGCGAAAACAGTATTACATTGATTCAATATACTTTTGCTAATATTCGCTGTTCGTTGAGTTACTATGATAGAGCCTAACCCGTATTTTCGCCCCTGTAAAATTACCTTAGCTGTCCCGTTGCTGGCATTCTTATCGCCATCATTAGATACAGAATTCCATTCGGGGATAAGTGAGTGAGCTTCCTCAAAAACAATGAGGTATCTAGCGTTTTGAGTCTCACCCTCCGACTTAGCTGCTAGGAAAATGCATTCCGAAATCTTTCTAGTTTTTTCAGCAGCAGAAAGAGGAACGTTGTGTGTAATTTTGAATTGAGCATTTGGTTGCTCGACTGCATGTAAATCTGGATTAAGAATTAATATTCGTTTCTGTTCACAATCTGTGAACTTTTTGATTTCCTTAGTAAGCGTATCTTTATAGTCTTCAATGTTTCCCCATGCTTTTGGTGAGTCGGTATTACCGGTCTTACCTGAGTACTTTTTAAGATCTTGGAGAATTTTTTGTTCAAAGTCTATTTGTAAGGAATTCACATCTACATACTGTGGTAATTCTTTAGTGTATTGATTAGTTAAATCGATACAGAAAACCTTTATATTGGTATTGTGAATAAGTTTTTGTAGCAATTCAAAGGTTAAACAGGATTTACCAATACCGACAATACCAAGAATTGCCGTGTTATGAGTAACAAGATCATTGTATTGTTTGATAGGTATCCCATAGTTTGTATTGGGAAGTCTACCTATAGAATCAGAGACTTTGTATTCAACTTCTTCGGGGTTAAGCAGGAATACAGGTGTGTATATTTCTGGCAACCACTTCACAACATCTAACTCGTTTTTACTAGTAATATATTTACCTAATTTTAGAGCTGTTCCCAAAGTAAAACCATGGGAATCTTTGTTCTCAAGATTTTCGTCGTTTAATTTCGCATCTATTACTTGGTATAGAACTTTCTGATTTGTAATAGTGGTTTCAATTATACTCCCTTCCACAAAGTTTGTTTGTATATGTAACTGCTCTGAAATAAGTTTGTAGAATCTTATTTTCTCAATTGTCGATCCCTCCCATACAATTCCTATAAGGCGTTCAAAATTTTTTACTATTGGGTGCTGGGTTATATCAGCTTTATTTTGGTCTTCAAGTTTTTGAAGATCAAGTAGATAGACCGCATTACTCTTTGAGTACACAGATTTTTTATCACTCAAAGGTAAAAAGGAACCTAAATTAATGGTAACTGTATTTTTCTCGTTGTCTCTAAGGGTCATTATATCCAACCACTTTTTTTCTACCAAGAGTCTCTCTCGTAATACTATTCCGATAATTCCGTGTTTGCCATTTTCTAAGAAGACTAATCTGCCTTTTAACTCTTTTTGTCTAAATAGGTTTTCTGGCGTAATTTCTATTTCGTACAGATCAGGGCTTTTGTGACTTATGATTTGCCCTATAAATCTTGTGTTGTCAGTTAAGGACTTGACATTTTTGAATAAAGAGGATGCTTTTACAACAAACCATATTATTGGGCTATCATAAAATAACAAGAAACCGAACGTAACTAAAAATGGATATTCAGCACTATTATGGTCAAATCTTGAACAGACTATATCAAGATACAGTAATGTGAAAACAATCTTTGGCCTTGATACATCACATATTAGTTTGACAATTAGTCTCTGTATTTTTTCAAATTTGCTCCAACCACATAATAGGATCATCATCAGCGACACTGTTACGAAAACAATACTTGTATATATCCAGAAACTTCGAAAAAAAAATGGTTTACTAGAGTCTATGCCTATTATGAATAAAAAAACTGCAATCCATCTCGTAATTACGTCTACAGGTTTAGAATAATAAGGTTCGGTAATGTAATTACCCAAAACTAATGCCAGAGCTGTAGTGATTAGAACAATGTTAAAAGGGTCATTCGTGTTAATAAGGAATGACCAATTTTTAGTAAAACAAGTACCAATGATACTAATTAGCAATATATATACACATGATACCGCAAATCTTTGCTTTATATTCATTGTCATTGAAGAAGTTCTCTTTATTTTTTAATTATGAATCTCTTAGCTCTTTATCACTCCTTAAGAGTAGTACAAGTTTCAAACTCACATGAGATTGTCATTGTACTAAATTTCGTTTTATATGTTTTCTGTACAAAAATAGTTTTTTGATTTACACTTTACAACTAGAATGCAGATAATTAACTGGAAACTATATAGATAAGTTGAGGCATAAAAAAAAACGCCATTACAATAATGGCGTTTTTGCTTAAAGTTACTATGAAATAAAAGAATTACAAGAAAGGAACTTTCGTTACTTCAGCCGGAAATGTCGTATTTCTTGCGGCAATTTCCACAGCCGTACCTGCTGCGGAAAATTCCGTACTTACATAACCCATACCGATACCCTTGCCAAGTAATGGGGAAGTATTACCGCTTGTTACTTCGCCTATTTCCTCACCATTTGCCATTATTTTATAGTGCTGGCGCGGTATCAGTTTTTCCGTTTGCATGGTAATACCGACAAGTTTTCTTTTCGCGCCATTTGTTTTCATTTCTACAATGGCTTCTTTACCATTAAAGTCACCTTTTTGAATTTTCGTAATCCACCCTAATCCGGCTTCAAGCGGGTTTGTCGTATTATCAATATCATTACCATATAAACAATATCCTTTTTCAAGACGGAGGGTATCGCGTGCACCCAAGCCGATAGCTTCAATCCCAAATTCCTCACCGGCTGCAAAAAGTACATCCCATACTTTTTTTGCCGTTTCTTCTCCACCCTTAAAGTAAAGTTCCATGCCTATTTCACCTGTATAACCGGTGCGCGAAAGTATCATCTGTTCGCCGCAACATTCGCCGAATGTAAAGTTATAATAGGATATATCGTTTATTGCAACGTCGGTAAGTTTTGCTATCGTTTCTAAAGATTTTGGTCCCTGTACGGCTAATAAATTATAATCGTCGCTTACATTCACTATATTCAAATCGGCATATCCTTGTGCATTTTCCTGAACCCATGCCCAGTCTTTTTCTTCACAAGCTCCATTCACTACCATCATATAATAATCACCGCAATGATATACCAGCATATCATCTACAATGCCGCCATCGGGATAACACATAGCGGAGTATTGTGCTTTTCCTTTTTCCAATTTACTCACATCATTGATTGATATTTTTTGCAGAAAAGCCAAAGCATCATTTCCACGTACTTCAAACTCACCCATATGCGATACATCGAAAACACCGACGGCATTACGTACTGCTTTATGTTCATGAAGTATGCCTTTAGGGTATTGTACCGGCATTTCAAAGCCTGCAAAACTGACCATCTTTGCACCGAGTCCGGTGTGGAGAGCATGGAAATTGGTTTTTTTCATTCTTTTTTTCCAAAGTGTATAAGTTAATAATCCTTACAAAAATACCGTATAATGTTGTAGCGACGCTTTACTCTTCCATTCTTTGTACCTTAGTGTAAACGTATAGCGGATTATCGTTTTAATAATCTCTTACCGATTTTGTAATTAAGATAACCGAATATGAATGAGGGCAGCCAAACCCATACCATTTCACTTTTAATAACCCTTAAACCCCATGAACTGAAGAATTGCTTTACTCCGATTGGTGATACGACTATAGGTCTTTTATCGAAAAAAATACGTTCATTATCGAAAGGGGAGTAGAAAGCTACACCTAATCCGCCCGTTGTCATTGCATCAAGCACAGGGTGTGATACCGTGCAGAGTGTAACAATGAATCCTAACCATATTCTATAAAGTATTGTATGATTCTTTTTTCTTTCCCATAAGAATGCCACAAGTATTCCCCATAAAACAGCAAAAAGTATGGAATGAGTAATTCCGCGATGTCCGAACATGTGTGCATACGGAATGCCAAGCCAAAAGCCGACGGCATCGGCATCAGGCAATGCAGCGCTTAAAGCGCATACGGTCATGAATTTTTTAGAATTATTCTTATAGAATAAGGTAGATACGGCAATGCCGAGTATGCCATGCGAAATAACGGAAGCCATGTGTTATACGAAAAAAAAATTACGAAGACTGTAATTCCTGACGCTCTTCTTGTTTTGAGCCGTACCATACGAAAAACATTATGGAGCCGGCAAATAAAAGAGCAAGTTGCGCGCCAAAATAGGAAGCAAACCAGCCGCAGATTACAGGGGCAACTAAATTTCCGGACAAAGTAGCACCGGAAGCAAGTCCCATAAGCCCCGCCCTATTTTCTTGCGGCGAGTTTTTACTGAATGCTGCATATAATGTAGGGATAAGTGCAGCCGTAAATATTCCTGCTATTCCTCGTAAGGGGAAAAGCCATTCAAAACGTGGTACGAATGCTTGGCATATGGTTGCTGTACCCGTAATAAGTGCTGCCAAACGTAATGTTTTACCATATCCTTTTCTATCGCTTCTTTTACCCCAATATCGAGCAAACAGCACGCTGAATAGTCCGCCTATACCGGTAAATATTCCCGTAAAAGTGGAAAGTTGATTTTTTGGAGCACCTAATTCTTCAAGGTAAAAGGGCAATACGGGAGAGAAGAACACTATTGAACTTTGCACAAGAAATATAAGCAGCAATAAGGTACGCAAAGCGGGTATTGATAAAGCAAAACGTATATTATTCACTACCGAGGGTTTATGTTCTTTCTGACGAATATTTTTTTCTTCATGAACGAATAGTACAACAATAAGGGCGCTCACAGCACAAGCCAAAGAAACATACATGAAAACAGATCTCACACCTGCTATATCCGATAAAATTCCTCCGAGAAATGAACCGACGACAGGTCCTGCTGAAATGGAACTTTGTAATATGGCTATGGCATAACCCGAATGTTGTTTTGGTGTTGTGGAGGAAACAAATGCCAGCGTAGAGGCAATAAAGCCGCTAATTGCTCCTTGCAACATCCGTAGAAAGAATAATTGCCATACATCTTGTGCAAAACCCATAAGCCCCATTGCGAGCGCAAGTCCTATTATGGCCCGTACTATCATAAGCTTACGACCATATTTATCGCCAAGCGCACCCCATAAAGGCACGGTAATGATTGACATAAAAAAGGGTGCTGCGGAAATCATTCCGCTCCATTGTTGGGCAGATTGTATATCGCTTACGCCGAGTTCAAGTACAAAAAGGGGAAGGAAGGGTATGCACGCGCTCATCGCAATCATTCCGATGAATTGCGCAATCCAGATGACGACTAAATTTTTTTTCCAGAGAGGAGTAGCCGTTGAAAAGAACATTAAACTGCTTCGTTGCAATAACGAATTATATTACTTTGCAATCGGTATAGTGACGGAGAATGTGGTAATTTCGTTTGGAATACTTTCAATTGTAAATTTCCCGGCATATATGGTTACTATACGTTGAACTATTGCTAAACCCATACCTGAACCCTGTTGTTCCTGCCTTACTCTATCAAATTGCATAAAAGCACCCAAATTGGCAATTTGTTCTTTTGTCATACCCCTACCGCCATTACTTATATTCAGCGTAAAATTAGTTTCATCGTATGTTGAGGTTACACTTATGGGAGTTTCGGCATTTGAAAATTTAATGGCATTATCTGCAAGTTCTATTATGATTTTTTCAAGATGTTCAGGAGCAATCATAAGCGGGACATCGTCAAACTTGCAGATCACATCATTTATTCTGTTAACAATAGCTGCTTTATTCAGAATAGCAGATAAAACAATGTCATGGGTATCGAGGGTTATGCTTTTACGCAATAAATCCACTTCTTCGGGATGAGTAAGTACAGTCTCAAGCTGTACATACAGTAAATAGTTTTCTATAAGGCGGTGTAATTGTCGCGCAGAAGTATAGATATATTCTGCCATTTCGCCCATATCGGCAAGTTCCAAAGTTTCGTATTCGGTTTTTATTACCTTCGAGAAACCGAGAATAGCGATAAGGGGCGTACGCAATTCATGCGGTAGTGCCATACTTATATTAGCACGTAATTCCTGTAATTTGGTATTAACAGTCTGCTGAATAATTTCATGCCGTTCCAAACGGGAATTGATGGCATGCAAAAGTTCGTTAAGTGTAAAAGGTTTTGTTAAATAATCATCAGCACCTAATCTCATGCCTTCGCGCATATCCGTCTTTTGTGTCCGTGCAGTAAGGAATATGAAAGGTATTGCCGAAGTCTTAGGGTTTTGTCTTAAGGCAGCTAATACCTCGTATCCGTCCAATCCGGGCATATTGGCATCGCTTATAATAAGGTCGGGAATATGGGTTTGAGCTAGCTGTAAACCCAGTTGTCCATTATCGGCTTCCAGAGTGGTAAACCCCTCTAATTCAAGAAGCTCGGTGATATTTAACCGAACGGACTCTTCATCTTCAATTACTAAAATAGTTCTCATGTAGCCCAATTGGTGTAAGGAGTAAATATATATTCCTGAAAAAAAATAAAACACTGCACATGAATTTTCGGAGCATGAAATGCACCAATATCATTAAATGTATAACGTATATATGCGCAGCCGTATATACGTCCACAAGTTATATCCGAAATTCTCTAACTATAATGTCGGCAATTCATTATTTAGTATGGTTTCTACAATTTGCCTTTCAAGATCAATTTCCTTAAGGAGCTCTTCGATGTAGTTATTGTCAAAAACCTCAACAGTTTCCAATTGTTTAGCTATTGCCGTTAATTGGGGTAAACTCATCGAAGCAGCTGTACCTTTTATTTTGTGTCCGATTGAATTAATGGAGAATAGTTGTTGTTCACTGAATGCAACTTTCAAATCTGCAATATTAGCTGCGAAGCTGTTTATGGCAGAAGGGATAAGTTTTTTCAACATATGGTTGGCATGTTTGCCCATACGTTCTTCAAAGTCTTTTTTAACGAAATGTTCTTCGATGTTAACAACTTCATCCTTGCTCCTTTCGGATTGATTTGTACTTATCCATGTTTCCAATGTTCTCCTAACAGTTTCTTTAACAATAGGTTTCGTTAAATAGTCACTCATTCCGGCTTCCAAACATTTCTCACGTTCACCTTTTACAGCTCCTGCCGTTAACGCTATAATGGGCACTTCTTTTCCGTCTTCTAATTTTCGTATATTTTGGGTCGCATCGTAACCGTTCATCTCCGGCATTTGTATATCCATAAATACCAAATCGGGTTTATGTATGCTGAAATGTTCAACCGCCTGTTTGCCGCTATATGCCTCAATTATAAATGCGTCCGGTAATAAGTCGTACACAATCGTTTTAATAAGAAACATATTAACGG
The DNA here is from genome assembly GCA_022844575.1 of bacterium. Taxonomy (GTDB): domain Bacteria; phylum Bacteroidota; class Ignavibacteria; order Kapaibacteriales; family UBA961; genus UBA2353. The sequence continues at coordinate 2,530 of JALHLL010000106.1, read as the reverse complement.
GCTGATCTTCCGCAATCAGTATCTTTTTACCTGAATTTTTAGTATTCGTTTCTTGAATTTCCGTCCTTCTTACGGGTATATGCTTGTCATCTTGAAGTGAAAGGCGGGAAAGTGCAAAATAAATTTGTTGCATATCTATCGGTTTTACAAGCCGTACCCTAACATCAAGCTCCTTACATGCATTATTCACAATTTCATCATCAACCGAACTATAAAGCAATATAATAGGTAATTGTTGATAAGTAAGATTGAGCGAATTTCTTATGATTCTTATCGTATCCAAGCCATCCATTTCCGGCATCTGATAATCCATAAATACGGCATCGTACGATGGATTTATGGTAAGTCGGGTTATCGCTTCCCTACCGTTGCGTACGGTGTCACAATTGATATTTTTGAACGACAGTATGTCTTGTACAATTAATAGATTGTTTTTGTTATCATCCACAACAAGTACATTTTTTATAGTATCAATATTACTCCATCGCATCGGATCGCCGTGTAGCGATTTGAGGCCTAATTCAAAAAAGAATGTGCTACCCGTACCCACAGTACTTTCAAGATTCAGTTTACCACCCATTAACTCTAATAACTTGCTTGATATTGCAAGCCCTAAACCCGTTCCTCCATATTTTTTTGTAGTTGAAAGGTCTTCTTGTGAAAATGCCTCAAAAATCTTTTTCAGATTTTTTTTATCAATACCTATACCCGTATCTCTGACCGAAAAATTGAGTAATATTTCGTCATTCATTTGTTCAATTAGCTCAACTTTCAGTTCGATTTCTCCTGCTTCGGTAAATTTTACGGCATTGCCCAATAAGTTTATGAGAACTTGGCGCATTCTTACTTCATCGCACCATATAAAACGCGGAATTTTAAGGTCAATATTAAGGAGTAATTCCACTTGTTTTGATAATAATTGGAAACTTACAACCTCGGCAACCTGCGAGCATAATTCGTAAAAATCAGTTTTTTCAATATTGAGCTCAAGTTTATTCGCTTCTATTTTCGAGAAATCAAGGATATCGTTAATAATGGAAAGTAATGTATTTGCCGACTGATAGATAGTGGATATGTATTTTTTTTGAAATTCCTCCATATCGGTTTTCATAAGCAAATCGGAAAAACCGATAACACCATTCAATGGTGTTCTTATTTCATGGCTCATATTTGCTAAAAATTCCGATTTGGCTCTGCTTGCCGATTCGGCTAATTCTCTTGCATAAATAGTTTCTCTTTCGGCATTTTTTCTCGAGGTAATATCCATAATAAATCCGTCAATACCCATAAATTCCCCTTCATGACTATAAACGGTATGACTTCTTTCTTCCACCCACTTTTCCGTACCGTCAGCACAGTGAATACGGTATTCTACTTGAATAAGGTCATCGAAAACATGATGTTCGCGAACATATTGTTTGTTTCTGACAAAGTCGTCACGATGTATAACATTAGCCCAAGCAATTGTCTCCCGATTTTCAAAGTGTGAACGAGGATAGCCGGTAACTTTTTCTACATAATCACTGATAAATTCAAAAATCCAGATATTATCTTTTTTCACAGTTCGGAAAGTAATACCCGGAACATTACTGATAACCGATTCAAATTGCTGTTGGCTTGTTCTTATTTCATTATCGGCATATTGTTTTTCAATGGTGGTGGAAAGGTTGTCAGCCAAAGTTTTTAGTAAATCTATTTCGGATTTTGACCACTCTCTTTCATAAGTGCAATCTTCAAATGCGATTACTCCCGAAAGCACATCTCTGAACACTATCGGCAATATGAGCACGGAACGTATATTTTGTGAGTGCATATAAGCACACAAATTATTATCCTCCGTTTGAGAAAGTAATGAAGTAAAATATCCTTTTCTGAATATTGTTATATAAAAATGCCGCGAGGTTGAGTATGGCATTGTTTCAACACCATCCACAATTTCTCTCGAAATACTCGGGTCGCTTATCCATTCCAAAAGGCATTTGGTATGTCTTTGTCTTGTCTCCTTATCAATAGATATGCTATAATAATAAATTCGATTAATTCCGATTACTTTGCCAAGTTTATCCATGTAATTGGATATTACGTCCATCCAGTTCTTCTCACGGAGCAAATCATGCGATGTTTGTGCTAAAATTTCTTGTAATGCACTTTTATACACTATTTGTTTTTCAGCTTCTTTTGCTCTGCTCGACTCTATCGTAATGGTGACAATATCACTAATGGAGCGTGCAAAGGTAATTTCGTCTTCCGACCACTTACGTCCATTTTTCGTTTCTTCAATACATATAACTCCACCTACCGAACCATCCAAACGTACCGGAATATCAAGCATTGATTTAAGCCCGATTGGAATTGAATAACTCTCATTTAATTCAGAAGAACTTTCATGTGTAAGAACATCATCTACAACAATAGGTTCCCCACGCTCAACAGCTTCAAAATAACGCGGGAAGTCCGTTCGTAATAATATGACACCACTTGAATACGAATCCGTTGAACTCTGATACAGGGCTCTGCAATGAAGATTATT
>JALHLL010000105.1 GCA_022844575.1 bacterium | reverse complement strand
AAATGGGTATTTTAATTAAAGATGCTGCACAGTTGGAAATAGCGCGTACGATTACTCATATTGCTTTCGATAAAACAGGCACCATAACATTAGGTAAACCCGCCGTAATAGATTATAATTATAATGAGCGATATAAAGAATATATAGGCATTGCCGCTACGTTGACTAAACAATCCGACCACCCGCTCTCGAAAGCATTAACGGATTTTTTAAAGCAGCACCATACGAATAATGAAGTGGCATTTAATACAATAGAAAATCGTACCGGATTCGGTATGATTGCGGAATATAACAGTGAACGGTATTTGCTCGGCAATAGGCGATTGCTGATCGAAAATTCAGTTCAAAATATTCCCGATGAGCGTGATATGACGGCAGTCTATTATGCCAAAAACAATGAATGGCTTGCCGTATGGTATTTTGAAGATACGATTCGTGATAATGCTACGGATACGATAAAAACGATGGAAAAGCGAGGCATTACAACCATTATGCTTACGGGCGATAAAAAAGCGGCGGCAAACATTATTGCTGAAAAAGTGGGTATTAAAGAGGTTTATGCGGAGTTATTACCTTCTGACAAAGCGGATATAATAGCCGATTATAAAAAGAAGAATAAAAAAATTGCTTTTGTAGGCGATGGAATTAATGATGCCGAATCGCTTGCCGTAGCTGATATAGGTTTTGCCATGGCTTCGGGCTCCGATATTGCTATGGAAACTGCAGGGTGTACCCTTATGCGCTCCGATATTTCAGCCATACTCTCGGCAATCCTTATCTCGAAAGCAACGGTACAAACAATTCGAATGAATTTACTATGGGCATTCGGTTATAATATTATACTTATACCGATTGCTGCGGGTATATTATATCCCTTTACGGGTTTATTATTAAACCCCATGATTGCAGGGGGTGCAATGGCATTATCATCGGTTAGTGTTGTGCTTAATAGCTTACGGTTGAAAACGAGAAGGATGTCGTAGTAATAATTTTTTATTACCAACTACAACATATTGGGGAAGTACAGTCTCGCACTTAAGCCATAAAACATACCGGTACTTACTTCTCCGCTTAAAATTCTCATATTGGAATATTCTGCATTCAACAAGAACTCAATAAATGGAGTAGTTGGATACGTTAAACCCAAGTCCGGATGATCATCGTCCATATCGGACATTAGAAGGATTTTATAAGCAATACCCAGATTTAAGGCGAATAGTAACTTATCATTTGCCGGTTTATTATTTGTTATCACCAGCTCCGAAATATCTTTATTCTTAGTAGTTATAGTAACAGCATAGTGCTCAGGAATGTACCTTGCAACCTCTTCGCTATGCGTTTTCATCAACTCCACATATTCTGTATTTGTCTGATAACCTATCTTTCCACCAACTGCTAAAAATAGATTAGTTGGTAGAATAGAAAAATTAAGTCGAGTATTTGGGTTTAGTACAAAATAAGTTTGTCTGAATTTTACATCTCTTGCAATGTCGTATTCCCTGTTCTCAATATCTTCCTTAAATCGTACCATTCCATTTGTCGAAGAACTATTCTCAAATATATTAATCCCAACCAAGAGATTATATTCATTGAGGAGCGGTAGTGTCCTACGATATCCGTAATCTTTATACCACGAAGGCCCGATGTAAAATTCGTATCCACCAACATAACCATAATGGTTATCTAATATGTAATCACGATCTGAATTTATAGTAGCTAATGATATTTTTGAACCGAAACTCAAACCCAATTCATATTTATCTGACATCGGCCGCATTGACGGTGAATGTAACCCCGATATGACCTTGCCGTAACTATAAAATAGTAACAGCCCGACAATTATTATTTTTTGTACAGTCATTGGCAAATTATATCAAGTAAATTACATTACATCTTGATTATTAGTACTCTTCTTTCTTTATTAAGCTTAGTGTAATGTAGTTGTAACATATACATACCCGATACTATTGTTGAAGGGATACTTATTTCGGTTTCACCTTTACTTTTCTGTATTAGACAATTTCCATAATTCCCACCGGTTAACGAATAAAGTGTACAACGTTCATATTCGCTTTCATCTTTTAATACAAGCGTATTCCCATCCACATAATAAGCGGAATGTGATAGTGGCGTATATGCTTGATTTTCTTCTTCATTTACGGAACTGATAAGTCCCACCGCGTTATGCACCTCAAAAGCATCATTGCTTATGGTGGCGCAATACCGCCCATCATCGGAAAATACTATATCATTTGTATAACAACGGAGTTCGTTCTTCCAAACTTTCCGGTGAATTAATGTATCCCCATACTCTTGCATGGTAAAGATATGTGCATACCCTTCAGTATCAGGATGAGATTGAAGATTCTCGTGTATCTTCCAATATCCGGGTATATTATCTACTGCTGCAATATTCAAATCGTGGAGGGCTCCTATATGATAATCTAAAGAGATATTTTTTAAAGCGATATTGTTTTTCAAACGCGTAATTTCTATCTTAGTTGAGGGAATAAATGTTTCTCCATCCGAACCTAATACCTTTACTCCATTACTGACAAATATCGAATCGTACATTTCTTGCGTACGTATATTATATCTCTTTACATACTTACTATCCGATGTACAATAGAATAGCGTATCATCATTAAGGGCAACCGTACTTAATGTTGTTTTTAAATTTAAACTTGTCTTTATAGAAAAGCTCTGCTTATCAATAATGTATATCGAATTATTTTTGGTGGGACATACAATTCTTCTACCGTCCACTGTGGGTTTAATATACAAAAGTGTGTCATTCCCGAAAACAATACTGTCTTGGATAAGTCCGCTTTTCAGCGAGAATGAATAGAGTTTATTCTGATTGTGAAAAATCAGATTCGATGAATGTGAAAGTACTTTGTTGCCGACGGCATATTGCCCAAAACCCGATAAATAATAAGGGGAAATCTGCCATGAACTTATTTTTTCGCTGTTACTTGCATCGAATGTTTCTATTGTGTTTTGTCTTGATATGAACGATAATGATGTATTCTCTTCGGTAAAGAGTATAGACCTCTCATGTGGGGTTACAATATCAGGAAAAACGGAAATAGGTTTATTACTATTAGGGTTCACTACAATATAGCGATGTGTAGAACCCGAGCCAGGCATTCCGCCGCAATCATCATCAAAATAAGTGCGTAGCGAATATATATTATTTATCCCATTGTTTGTATGTACTAATACATCTGTAAAGTTACTAACATAATAATTATTATCCGTACCTAATGTGTCGGTTTTTTCAATCTGAAGCGTATTGATATTAATATATTGTACAACACACTTGTATCCTACTGTTTTTAATACAACAAACCGATGTGTATCAGCAAATGAACTGTACAAGTAAAAGCTATCGTTATGAATAATGCTACGCACATTCTTCACGGTGTCGCCTAAAATGTCCATGATAGTAAGAACGTTGTACGAGCATTGAATAATGTTCTTTTTATCCGGTGATAAAGCCAAACTTCCCGAAATAGTCGGTGAACCTTCCCCCCAATACTTAATACTAAACTCATTATTCGTTACAATATCTTTTATCCGTATGGTGTTGTTCTTGAAATTGGGTAAAAAGATAATAGTTCCATCATAGAAAAATCTTAAGAAATCGTATTCAAAGTTCTCAACCGTATTTATTTTTACACCTGAAGAGATATCATATACCTCGCCGTTTTTCAATAGGAGGTAAGTTCCCGATTGTTCAAAATACGAAACGTCAACAAAACCTTCTCTGAGAAAAACACTCTCTTTACTCATTACATTATAACTAAACATCGAATCATTACGCGCTGTAATAATAAACAGGCACTGTGGCGAGCATGCTATTAAATTTGCATTTGTTTGTAGTGATACCTTCTCTTTCATCTCTGTTTTCAGATTATAAAGAAAAAGATCATTACCTTCCAATTCATAGATATGTGCATTATCAAAGTACCATCCTCCGTTATGGATTCTTCCATGTGCCATAAACTGTCCGCGATACGGAAGTGTTCCACCCTTACGCCACAAGGTCTCAACATCTTGCGAAAAAGATATAGATAAGGTAATGTATAGCAATATTGGAACTACGTATATAATTCGTTTCATATTCTTCGAAATTGTGTTTTTAACTATGTTATCTATTGAGCAAAATCCTTTTCGTAGTAATGCCTTTACTATGGTGCATAACTATACTGTAAAATCCATTTTGAATATAATGTGGTATCGTTATGTTCATTACTCCCTCCGTTGCGGTAGTAATGCACATACCCAAATTCTCACCGGCAAACGTATAAAGTACAGAACTGTTATATTCATTTCCGTCATTAAAGGTTAATACATCTCCTTCTAAGTAGTAGGATGAGTTCGTGAGATGAAATTGAGCATTGTCATTTTCGCTGACAGAGTTTATCAGACCAACTACTTTATGCACTTCAAAGGCATCATTGCTTATGGTGGCGCAATATCGTCCATCATCGGAAAACACTATATCATTTGTATAACAACGGAATTTATTTGTCCACTTTTTTTGATGGATCAATGTATCGCCATTTTCCTGCATTGTCAATAAATAGGCATATCCTTCATCATCACCATGCGCTTGTAGATGTTCTCGGATTTTCCAATACTTAGGAATATTGTCTATCGCTGCAATACTCAAATAAAGATGAAGTCCCATCTGATAACCGAGAGAAATATTCTTTAATGCAATATTATCCTTCAATCTTGTAATTTCTATTTTGGACGTCGGTATATATGTTGTTCCCTCCGAACCCAATATTTTTGTTCCACCCGCAACAAACATCGAATCGAATAATTGTTGTGAGTTTATACTATACTTTTTTACATAGTTACTTCCCGATGTAGTGTAGAAGAGTGTATCGCCGTTCAATACAATAGAACTCAACCCTGTTTGTAACTTCACACTTGTTTTTATTGAAAAGCTCACTACATCAACAATATGTACAGAGCCGCTTTTTGTAGGGCATATAATTCTTTTGCTGTCCGTTGTCGGTTTTATGTATTGTATTGTGTCATTTGCAAAAACAATGCTATCCTGAACGATTCCGTTTTTTGGTGAGAATAAATACAATTTATTCTCATTTTGGAAAATCAAATCCGATGCGCGAGCAAGTACTTTATTCCCGTCGGCATATTGTGTAAAGCCCGATACATAATATGGAGAAATTGACCAAGAACTTATTTTCTCTCCATTATCTACATTAAAAGTTTCTACTGTGTTTTGTTTTGATATAAATGACAATGATTTATTCTCATCAGTAAAAACAATACTACGGTCATGCGGGGTTACAATGTCAGGAAAAACTGAAATAGGTTTATTACTATAAGGATTAACTACCACATAACGATATGAAGCCCCCACGTGTGGCATTCCACCGCAATCATCGATACCATCAAGGTGTACAAGTACTGCATTCTTGTAACCCGGATACGCTATGGTTTCTCTGAAAAATGTATTCTTAGACTCATACTCAAACTCGTCGGATTTGAGAATGGTGAAATTATTGATGTCAACAATTTTATATTTGAGTCTATAACCCGCTAAATTCAATAAAAATAGTTTTTCATTATCCAGAAAGAATGCTTCCGAAATATAATAAGGTTTCTCTGTTAAGTCTTTAAATTGCGTAACAGTATCTTTGTTCAAATTTAATACTACGATAGTGCTTTCTTTATACTGTACCATTGTTTTTCCATCGGAAGATATGGCAACTCTACCTTCGGTAAGGGGGGTGCCATATATTATTCTTCGTGTATCTGTTATTATATTAATAATCTCCATCGTATTTTGCGCTTGACCTCGTGCAAATATCAAACTATCCGATTTATGCAAAACACCTGTGAGGTTGAATTTACTTACGGTACTGATAAATGTACCTGTTTCCAAATTATATACTTCACCGTTATTAAGAAGTACATACTTATTATCATTGGTATAATGTATTATTTCTTCTATACCCTTACGAATAAATACCTGATTTTCCTGTGCCGTATTGTAGGAAAACATCGTATCACTTTTCGACGTAATCATAAAACGACAATTCGGTGAATAACCGATAAGCATGCCGATATTCGAAATATCTTTTTCAGTTTCAGTACCCGTCTTTATATCATATAGATGCAGAGTATTGTATGATAATTCGAAAACCGCACTATCATTGTGGTACAGTCCCTTCGTTCGATCAAATATATTAGCAAAATCGAACTTCGTAGGTATTCTCCCCCCTTTGCGCCAAAGGGGTTCTTGTGTGTGGGCTATAGAAAATACGGCTAAAAAGAGTAAGCCGAAAAGAAGTAAAAAGTGTTTCATATTGTTGCGGGAAAATATGTGTTGAATAATTGTTCTATCTGTTTACTATAATTCTTTTTGAAATTACTCCGCTACTGATGCGAAGTGCGATAATATAAAATCCGTTTTGCACTGTATTGGGTATCGTTATTCGTGTGCTGTTTTCATTATTTAGTATCGGGCATATACCTATATGTTCACCTGTAACGGTATATAAATCACATCCTGTATAATTTTTAGTGTCGGAGATATGGAGATATTCACCTGTTATACTATATCCTTGCTCATCGTTTACTATTGTTTCCGACGCATTATCGTGTACGGAAACGGGTACGAAATTGATTTCATGCAATTCCATTGTACCGTATCGCCCTAATGAAACACAATATTTCCCATTATCGGAAATAAAAATATTCTCACCATTGCAAGAAGAAGAAATACTATAATTAAAGGCATCCGAAAGTGAACCATTACTTTCCATGTACAAACTAACGCTTGTACTGGCGGGTACACCAAACATTTCAGGTCTGTATTGTGCTATAAGCCATAATTTATCGGCATTGATAACTCTTTTAATGGTTGTCCATCCGAATTGAAATAAAGTATTGTGATGCTTCAGTTTAAGCGGCGGGTTTAATAAAGCCACAGTACTATCATAAGCAAGGGCAGCGGATTGCCCTCCGAGAGATAGTATGGGATATGTACCTTGTATCGTATATCCCTCAAGCCCCGTACCGGTTGAAAACAAAGTTCTACTTATCTGCGAATTTCCAGCAAAAGCACATAAAAGTGTATCATTACTCAAACTGACATTCGATACTTTTTGATTTTGTACAAAGTTTTTTACAAAGGAAAAATTATCCGATTCATAAGCGAAAACCGTTTTATCGGAGCAAGCAAGAATATATTTTTTATCAAGCGAATGTGTAATAAAAGTGATTGACGAATCACCTACTCTTACACTATCCGAAATGTCCCCTTTTTTTACGGAAAATCTATAGAGCATATTGCCGGCAGTAAAAATCAAATATTCACCGGAGGTTAATAACTGAGTATTTACCCATTCAAAACTTCTTACCAGTTTTTTACCTGTATATATGCCCTTCGGAATATCCCATTGTCTCTTTATTTTTCCGTCTCTTATTCCGGTAATAATAATCGTATTATTACAATTAACGGTGGCTACCGTCGTATCGCCTTCCATAAAACACATACCTCGTACACATTCCATCTGTTTGTTTGGCAGAGTCTGAAATGACAGTTTAGTATCTATTTTCAATGAGTGGAGCAATGCATTCGTAAGGTCAGGCATTCCACCACAACCTGATGTTTCATAAGAAATTAAAGGTATAGTTTGTTTTACAATACTTGTATCATGATTTAAGAAACGGGGTGCGTACGCAAAAGATTTCAGTGGAATTTCAACGCCGACATCAATACCTTTAGTTAAAAGATTGTAGAGTAGGAAGATACTATTGTCTTTTAGAACAAGTAAATGATCATCATTCCAAAAGTGATAATCACTGCCGCTTATAATATCTTTATCATCAAGGATAATAGAAAGTTTACCGTTTTCAATAGAAAGAACCGTAACTGAATCGTGCGTAAATGCTACAATAGCTTTACCGTTATGCGAAAAACGACACGACCTATATTCCGCCGATTTATACGGTATATTTGCATCCGTACCATGTATGGCATCATAAATACGAATACTATCACCATAACTATTCCACAATAACACTTTGCCATCTTTTGACCAATCGGCTTTTGTGTTTCCATACACACTGTTCAATGCAATTTTTACTTTTAGGGGTTCCGGCTTTAAAGTATCGTTCAAATCTATTACACTTCCGTCAGCAAATAATGTAAATCGGCTATCATCGGAAAATGCCAATACTTTCGGTGTTCCTATTCGACTGTAAATCACACTTTTTTTCTTTACATCATATAATCGCAAAGTATCGACATCATGCAATACAATTATTCTGCAATGAGGTGATACTTCGGAGGTTGAACCGTCTCCGTTTATGTTTTCAACTGTTTTTCGTATCAATGTGGTACTATCAAAATATTCTATAGTACTTGACTGTGATCGTGCTACATATATATCTTTCTTATTATAGTGTAAACCTAGATTATTATAGGTCTGAATATCCTTTTCGGCTTGGTATTCTACCCCATTAAAACTGCCCCCTTTACGCCAAAGAGGTTCCTGCGAATAGCTTTGCCCTACAAATGATAGGAACATAAAAAACGGTATCAGAAAACGTAGCATGGCTTACTCCTTTTTTCTTCACTAAACGGAACATAGTGAATACGGTTAATACGCTTGCAAACACAATGTCCACCAAAACGTTATGGCATTATGTACTATTACAATTTACTTAAAATTAGCAATACAAACAATCGAAATGAGTAAACTTGATATTATCGGAACGATGGCATTCGCGTATAAATAGATGCACACATTGTATTTTTGTTTCGGTATAATACTTTTTTTGAGAAAGTGAATTATGAATACGGAAGCGGAACAACCTGAAGAAGAAGATTTCAATATAAAACAATATAGCCGTGAAACGGAGGATAAGAGGAAACAGAAGGATTTTGCGGATTTTGCGATTATAGAGGAAATAGCCGGAACATTAAAAGGTGTGCCTCACTCAAGCCGCATTCCTTCGGAGATAATACGCGATGGCGGGGGTACAATAGAGGTAATTGGAAGCAAAGAACATGAAGAGGATAACCATCAACCCCAAATAACACTACATCGCAACCAAGAAGGTGAAATAAGTAATGTGGAGATAGTATGTACCTGCGGAAAAAAAATCTTTCTGCAATTACAGTATCCTACGGATGAACCCGAACAGGAATAATTACATTTCTACTTGTGTATGCAGTCCTATTTCCTCAAGAATGCCGCTTACGCGCAAACATTCGCTCATATCACCCGAATAAATAACGGCTTTGCCGCGTGTATGTACTTCCCATGTAAGTACATTTGCACGTACAGCATTACATGCGATTGCCTTCATAATCTGTAAAGCAACCTCATCCATTGTGTGTTCATCATCATCATATAAAATAACCCTTGCCGCCAAATCGGTTATCGTCTCATTAAGAAGAAGTACTTCTTCATCGGCATTGTGGTCGGTGCCGAAAACTTCACTACCCATGTTTCGTTCTGTCATAATTTGCTGCAAAATTACGTCCTATACTTTTTACTTCAGTTCTTTCTTAAAAAATGAGAGCAATCATCGCCGAAATAGATATTGAGAATCTTCGGCATAACTATAGAACAGTACGTGATTTATGTACTCCGGCAGGCATATTACCCATGGTAAAGGCAAATGCCTATGGACATGGCATAGTGGAATGCACGCGGATATTTCAACAAGAAGGAGCTGTAAAGGTAGGTGTTGCTTATATACATGAGGTAATAACCCTACGCCGTGCGGGAATAACAATGCCTGCGCTGTGTTTTACCCCGCCCGAACATGATGACCCTCTTTTATACCCTACATTCAATGCTGAGGCGGTAGTGTGGTCAGCCGATACGGTACGCCGTTTATCGGATGCGGCTATGAAATTGGGCAGCACGGTTAAGGTGCATTTATCGGTGGATACGGGCATGAATCGCGACGGCGTAATGCCTAATGATGTTCTTACTTTGCTTAAGGAAGTGTATCATTTGCCGGGCATACAATGGGAAGGAATTTTTACACACTTTGCAACAGCCGATGGCGATGATGAAGAATATGCTCGTTGGCAATTGGATATCTTTAATAAAGTGTATCGCGAAATTCACGCTTCGGGTTATCGTTTTCGATTTGTTCATGCCGCAAATTCCGGTGCGATTATTCATTTGCATGATGCTAATTTCGATTTGGTAAGACCGGGAATTGCTTTGTACGGTTATAAACCCTCCAAACTCATCACCGAAGAAATAGATTTACGTCCGGTAATGTCGCTAAAAACAAAAGTCGTCTCCTTTCGCCGATTACCGGCAGATGCCTCGATAAGTTATGGCAGACGATACACTACATCGCAAGAAACCACCATAGTCACCATACCTGTCGGCTATGGTGACGGTTGGTCGCGATTATTAACCGGTAAAGCGGAATGCCTTATCCACGGCAAACGATTTCCGATAGTCGGTACAATATGTATGGATGGCTGTATGGTGGATATAGGCGATGAACCGATACAAACAGGCGAAGAAGTGGTATTGATAGGAAAACAAGGTAATGAAATAATTACCGCCGAAGATATTGCGGAAAAGATAGGAACAATACCCTATGAGATAACGTCATCCGTAACCGCCCGTGTGGAAAGAGTATATATAAGCCATGAGCATGGATATTAAGAAAATTATATAATCCTTCACTACGTCAAGTTTTTCTCCTTTTTATAAAGAAGAATTTTGCTTGTCAAAAAAAAAAATCCCCTGTCTTTAATAGACAGAGGATTTTCAAAAAACAAAATGTCTCTTAATACTGATAAAAACCGCGACCGGATTTTTTACCGAGATAACCTGCTGCTACCATTCTGCGTAATAATGGGCATGGACGGTATTTACTATCGCCTAATCCATCATGTAATACTTCCATAATAAATAAGCATACATCCAAACCGATAAAGTCCGCTAATTGTAATGGTCCCATAGGGTGTGCCATACCGAGTTTCATAACGGTATCAATATCTTCTGCCGATGCCACGCCTTCCATTAAACAATAAACGGCTTCGTTTATCATAGGCATTAAAATTCTATTGGAAATAAAACCCGGATAATCTTGTACGGAAACAGGTGTTTTACCAAGCTCTTTTGCTAACGATTCAATAATAGAGTACGTTTCTTCGCTTGTTGCTATACCACGCACAATCTCGCATAATTTCATTATCGGCACCGGATTAAAAAAGTGCATGCCTATAAATTTATCGGCTCTTTTTGTAGCTGCGCCTAACGTTGTAATGGAAATGGATGATGTATTACTTGCAAATATCGTTTCCGGTTTACAAACGGCATCGCATTGTTGAAATAAAGAGATTTTAACAGATTGA
>JALHLL010000104.1 GCA_022844575.1 bacterium | reverse complement strand
TGCGTTCCTGCCCAACACCTTCAACCAAATACGGCAAGGCCTCAACTAATCTACCCGTTTCTTTGAATGTCTTGATTGATGAACCGACAGGATCGGCAGCAATAATTTTTATGTTCGGATTTTTAGATTTTAAGTAACGAGCCGTACCGGAAACTGTTCCTCCGGTTCCAATTCCGGATATAAAATGCGTGACCTTACCGTCAGTATCATTCCAAATTTCGGGTCCGGTGCTTATTTCATGAATACCCGGGTTCGCAGGATTATCATACTGGTTAAGCATGATTGCATTAGGTATCTCGGTTGCAAGACGTACCGCCGTATTATAATAATATTCCGGTGAACTGGACTTTGCTGCCGATGAAACAATAAGAACATCAGCACCAAGTGCTTTCAAATAACGTACACGTTCCTGTGATGCCTTGTCTGTCATAATAAATAAACAACGGTATCCCTTTAATCGTGCTGCAAGAGCAAGTCCTATTCCGGTATTACCACTTGTCGGTTCAATAATTAAGTCACCCGGTTTTATTCTACCCGCTTTTTCGGCTTCTTCAATCATGGCAACACCGATACGGTCTTTTACGGAACCACCCGGATTTCTGCTTTCCAGTTTTGCAAATACTTTTGCTTGTATTCCTTTTGTTACAGAATGTAATTCTACCAAAGGCGTATTGCCGATTAAACTTAGTACATTGTTGTAAATTTTCATAAGATATTGAGAGTGTTATTATGCGAAGTTTTTTTACTTAGAATGGATTGGAAGAAGCTATTGCTATAATGGTATCATACCCTGCAAAATTTTGATCCTTATAATATATAATACCTATATATGAATTATTAGATACAGTAGAATTTCCTTCATACTCCGTATAATCCAAATTTTCCACTTCGCCCGTATCGCTATTCAAGTCTGCTGTAGCATACAAATAATCGTGCATCCCTCTTCTAAGCATTGCACGGAGCTTATAAAGACGTTTTTCCGGATCGTAAGACATTATCCAATTTCTATCGGGATTCCAGTTGTTAAATGAACCGCTTACAAATACGTCTCTGTTTGCTTTACCCCTAAATTCGTGGTCGAAAACAAATTCAACAGGTAGGTATTCATCATAAGTAGGGGAGACATAACGTGCAAAAAATGCTCCGTCATTATCAGGAAAATTGAAGCCGCCGTTTCTTGGCAAATCCATAAATTGCTGTCTTGCTATATGTGTCGGATTGGGGTATAATGATACATTGTTGAGGTCAAATACACGATATTCATTTTCAGTAGGGATTTTCTCGGCACGATACCGTTTTATTATCGATATAGTTCCTGTTACGGATTTGGCGAATTTGTACTTAAATCTTTTTGAAATATCCTCATCTTCATATTCCGTTATCGTAATCGGTTCATTCCACCTATGGTTTTTATATAAAACAGCAGTGTTTTGCATTAGATCAAAAAGTCTGTTCGACCCTTGTACAACGATATCAATCGTATTTGCCGAAGGTGTTATTCCGGCTACCGGTTGATATACGTCGGGAAATAATTGTATATCGGCAAATGCTTTCGGCTCTACAGCAAAAAAACGTGCTTCTGCAAAAGGTTTTTCGCTCTCATTATCATAATCGAATATTTTTACTTTCCAATTTCCGCCAAAACGAATTTTTGTCTGCACATCAGGTAATGAAAGAGTACCTCTGAAAGTAAAATATCGTGAAGATGTTGTAGCGGGATTCCAAACAAAATTACTTGTTCGCGTTTTTGTAGGGTCATTCAAAAAAGCATTATTATCTTCGCTCCAATCAGCATTACAATGTACTAAAACGGCATACATTGCAGGTGCATTAACTGAAAATACATCCAATTCGATTGTAACAAATTCTGAACCGACACGAGTAATAATATTTTCATTGCCACCGGGTATTATATATACCGGAGGTGCAAGTTCATTTGTACCACCATATACCCTCAGGTATCGTAATTCTGTCGGTGTTTCATCTTCATTTGCAATACTTACATTACAAAAAGATAAAACTATGGCTATATATAATAACCCTAATGTGCGTAGTTCTGCACACATTGCATTTATTCCAATTCGATTGTTACCGGACAGTGATCCGAACCAAGTATATCAGACATGATAGCTGCGTTTTTTACTCGAGGTACAAGATCGCTCGTTACCCAATGATAATCAATACGCCAGCCGATATTCCTTTCACGCGAACGAGTTTTTACATCCCACCATGTATAATTATTCGGTTCTTTATTGAACATGCGAAATGTATCTACATAACCCAATGTCGTTATTTCATCCAATTTTTTTCGCTCTATTTCCATAAAACCGGATGTATTAACATTTTCCTTCGGTCTTGCTAAATCAATCTCAAAATGAGCCGTATTATAATCGCCGCATATAATTAACTTCTTACCGCCCTTACGTAAGTTTTCGCAATAGGCGAAAAAAGCATCGTAAAATTCAAGCTTATATTGAAGTCTTTCATCCCGACTACCACCATTAGGGAAATAAACATTCAGTAATGTAAAATCACCGAAATCGGCTGCTACTATGCGTCCTTCTTCATCAAATTTTTCAATACCTATTTCCGTAAAAACAGACTTCGGTTGTACACGTGTATATAATGCCACACCGCTATAACCTTTTTTCCTTCTGCATGAATGAAAATAGGAAGTATATCCTTCAGGTGCTAAAAGATCATCCTTTAATTGTTCTCTTTCCGCTTTTGTTTCCTGAATGCCGAGAATGTCCGGCTTTTCATTATTTAAAAACTCAAGGAATAATCCTTTAGTATGTACTGCGCGGATACCGTTTACATTCCAAGATACTATTTTCATTATTGTTCTGAGAAAAAATTATTAATTAAAATGGAATATCATCATTGGCATTATGTTGAGAAAGTGCATTGCCGTAGTTCGGCTGCTCCGGGTAATATCCCGATTCCTGACGTGATGATGAAGGTATTGAATTAGAAGACGTTTTTTCCAAACGCCACGCACGAATATTGGTGAAATAGACCTTTTTGCCGTCTTTTTCATACCCTCTTCCACTTAATTGAAAGTGTACACGCATATCATCACCAACATCGAAATTATCTAATGCCGAACAACGATCATTCGTTAATTCAAACTTAATCTGCTGAGGATACATACCATCTGGTATTTCCACTACAAATTCTCTTTTACGGAATTTTTCCGTAAGCTGTTGTTCAGGGTACTTTTCTATCAGTTTCCCGCTTGCTTCATAACTCATAAATAGTTAAATATATATAATTAAAATTGTTCAATAAAGTTCTGTAATTCAGTTTTTAACAAGGTAGCGTCTTTAGCACCTGCCGTTGCCAAATGAGGTTTGCCACCACCACCACCGCCAAGTTTTTTTGCTATTGCTCCTACTAATTGTCCGGCAGAATATGTACCGACAAGATTATCGGAGACAACACAAATTAGTAATACTTTGCCATCATCTTGTACCGATCCTAATAAACCGATACCATTGTTTTTTAATAGATCGCGTAATACATCCCCAAGAGACTTAAGTTCATCGCTATTTACCGTCGGTATTTGCTCTGCAACAACTTTAACTCCGTTACTTATATGCGCTGAAAAAACCGATTGTTGCAATGTTGTTGATATCTTTTCAATTTTTAAACGGGAAATCTCTTTCTCCAATTCCGTAATTTTGGAGTGTAGCATTTCGGAATTATGTACCTGTTCATCAGCACGTTTATTCAAATCATGTATATGCTTCAAAACACCCGAAGATGTAACCGCTTCCAACCGTCGCACACCTGAAGCGATTGAAGATTCGGCGATGATTTTGAACAATCCTATTTCGCTTGTGTTCCGTACATGTGTTCCACCGCAAAACTCTACCGAAAACTTTTCATCAATAATAACAACACGTACTTTATCGCCGTATTTATCTCCAAAAAACATTTTTGCGCCGGGAATTTTTCGTGCTTCATCGGTAATAAGCTCAAGAGTGGATACAGGTATTCTTTCTCGAATTTTTTCATTGACCATACTCTCGATATCAGTTAATTCCGACATTTCCAGTTTTTGAAAATGGGAAAAATCAAAACGTAGATGGTCGTCGGAAACAAGTGACCCTGCTTGTTGCACATGTGTACCGAGAACTCTTCGTAATGCCTCATGAATCAAATGTGTTGCCGAGTGATTTCTTTGAATATCCCAACGGCGATTCGAGTTTACTTGAGCCAAAACGGTATCATTGACATTCACATCAATCTCGCCATTCACAAAATGCACGAAGGCATCTCCTGACTTTCTCACATCTATCACGTCGAACGAATTTCCCCCGACAATGAGCGTTCCTGTATCGGAAATCTGTCCACCCATTTCAGAGTAAAACGGTGTTTGCTCCAACACTACCTGATCTTGCGATACATATACCACTTTCGCTTCTGAAGTAAGAGTTTCCCATCCTATAAATTCCGACTTATCATGCAAGACAGGTATATCAGCAGATTGTATATGCTTTTTTCTTGCTTGCCGCGAACGCTCGCGTTGTTCTTCCAACAGTAATGAAAATCCTTCAACATCAACCGAATAACCGCGTTCGCGAGCCATCAATTCGGTTAAGTCAAGTGGAAAACCGAAAGTGTCATATAATTGAAAGGCATCTGCACCCGAAATTCTTTTTTCATCGTTCGTTGATTGTTCCAAAGCATCAAAACGCTCTATACCTCTATCGAGGGTTTGTAAAAAACTATCTTCCTCACTTTTTATAAGACGTTCTATATGACTTCGGCGCTCTATAATTTCAGGAAAAACATCGCCCATTGTTTCGGCGAGTACTGCCACCAATTTGTATAAAACAGGTACATTACAACCCAAATTTCTGGCATATCGCGATGCCCGACGAAGTATCCTTCGCAATACATAACCTCGTCCATCATTACTTGGTACAGCACCATCAGCAATAGCGAACGACAGAGTTCTTATATGGTCGGCTATTACACGCATTGCGATGCCGTCTTTATTATCCAATTCTTGCGAATAAGTTCGTTCAGTAATATGTTCGATTGCTTGAAGAATCGGTGCGAATACATCGGTGTCATAATTAGAGAACTTATTCTGCATAACTGCACAAATTCTCTCGAATCCCATGCCAGTATCCACATGCCTGCTTGTTAGGGGTACTAAGGTTCCGTCCAATTGCCGATTGTATTGAATAAACACCAAATTCCATATTTCAATTACTTCAGGTACTCCTGCATTCACAAGTCCGCCGCCCGTTAAGTCAGGTGTTCGGTCAAAGTGTATTTCTGAGCAAGGGCCACAAGGTCCGGTATCGCCCATTTCCCAAAAATTATCTTTTTCGTCGAAGTAATGGATATTATCTTCAGGCAAGTACTGTCTCCACAATGCAAATGCTTCATCATCTGTTCTGAAAACAGTCGCATGGAGTCTTTCTTTTGGTAATTTCCATACATCGGTTAAGAGTTCCCATGCCCATGAAATTGCTTCTTGCTTATAATAATCACCAAAACTCCAATTACCTAACATCTCAAACAATGTATGATGATAAGTGTCGTATCCAACCTCTTCCAAATCATTGTGTTTACCCGAAACGCGTATGCACTTTTGCGTATCGGCGCAACGTGTATAATCTCTTTTTCCCTGTCCAAGAAATACGTCCTTGAACTGATTCATTCCGGCGTTTGTAAATAAAAGGGTTGGGTCACCATGAGGTATCACGGGAGCACTCGGAACTATCTTATGTTGTTTATTCTTAAAAAAATCTAAAAATGATTGACGAATCTGTCGCGAAGTCATAAATTTGTTTGATAAGTTACAGTTTAGCTTTCAAATTTACGAACCATAATGAAAAGCATACCTCATTAGTGGTCATAAATACATAATATGGCATTATTCTTAGCAATAGAAACGGCAGGAACAACCTGCGGAGCAGCACTTTTTCAGAATGATATTCTGTTGGCTGAACATTCATTATATATAAAAAATGTACATGATAGTGTTTTGGCAACTTTGGTCAAACAATTATTCGAAATAACAAATTTTAGATTGGAAGAACTGAATACGGTCTGCATATCTGCCGGACCCGGCTCCTTTACGGGGCTGCGTATAGGTTACTCTTTTGTAAAAGGTCTATTGTTCGGAACTGAAATACAGTTGGTTGAAGTGCCTACACTTTATGCATGCGCTTATGCTGCTAAGGAGTTTGCTTTAATATGTGGTTGCGAGAGCATCTATGCCATTATAGGTTCGCATAAAGATATTATCTATGCACAAAAATTTACCAAGTATAGCGAACCTCAGAATAAAGTACGATTGATCTCCGTTGCGGAATTCTCTGCTTTAGAAGATGTGAACGAAAGTGTTATATGCGGTTCGGGAGCGATTGTTGTGCCGAATATCGGTAAACAGTTAAGTGGGCTAAATCGCTTGACACCAAGATTTATTGGGAAACTGGGCTTAAGCCTTATTCAAAGAGATATGTATTCGAATATCGGAAATGCAGAACCGCTTTACTCCCAAGACTTTGTTGTGAAGTGAGAATTTTAGACCTACTTTTGAATTACTTTTGGTACTTTAAAAAACGTTTCATTGCGTTTGGGTGCATTTGAAAGCGCTTCATCAACCGACAATGATGGAAAGACTATATCCTCACGTTGTGCTCCGGTATTATTGCCGACCTGACTTAATGGTTCAATTGCTGAAAGCTCATATTGCTCTATAGTTTTAATGTAATCAAGAATCTTACCGAATTGTTGTTCAAAAACCTCCAACTCATTCTCGGTAAAAGAAAGACGTGACAGCTCAGCTACCCGTTCAACAATTTGTTTAGTATTTTCCATGTAATAACACACTTGTGTATAATCTGTAAATATACGGATTATGTAATTGTGATAAAAAGATAATGGCATGTTTTCACTTATCGTTCTTATGATTGTTGTTGTTTAGTTCATGTATCCTTTGCTTAGTACCGTTTCGTAATACCGGAATCGTAGTTTTTCATTTTCGCAAAAAATGAAACAGAAGGTTTGCAAAAAATATCTAATTGAATGTCCAAAAGTAAAATGAATGTATTTTGCATTGTGTTTCACCACACGAGAGATTCTAAAATATGAAAACGATCTACCTCATCTGCCTTATTACCATTAGTTTCGCAAGCCGTGTGTTTGCTCAGAACGATGATCTTCTTTTTGAATTATCGAATCCTTTGGAACCAGGAGAAATAAGTTATCCGAGTCTATTCGGCGCGTATGTAATGTTAGGTCCTGCTTGGCAAAGTGGTAATTTAAAATCCGAATATTGTGACTGTCCGCCTTTTACAAATGGTAATGGGCTACGATTTGAGATCGGTTTGGTTTATGATGATTTTATAAGCAAAAAATGGACATTCGGTACCACCCTTGGTTTTACGTATTCAGATCAGACTGCAAATTATCAGCAGATTGACGACGTCGGTGTTCAGTTCATGGAAAGTGGCGAAAGGGTGACTGTACCTGTGAGAACGCAACAAACCTTAAAGAGTACATTTGCCGGCTTGACTTTTCAACCTTTTCTTAAATTTTACCCTTTACGTTGGTTTTGGTTGAGAATTGGCCCACGATTCGATTTTGTCACTTCAACTACACAAAGCCAAGTACTCGATCTATTGCAAAGGAAAGTAACAGGCCCCACAGGCGAAGAGTTTACAATTGAGTTCGACAAAAACAACCCTGCAATTCCGCAAAATGCTAAAGTAAACCCGGTACAAGCAGTTATACATGATGGTGAGTTTCCTTCGCTCAATTCATTTCAATTCGGAATCAGTCCGGCGTTGGGTTTTGATGTACGCTTGGGGAGACGTGTGTTTTTCTCACCGTTTATGATGTTTAACTTACCTTTTACGGGATATTCTTCAACATCAACCGACTTCAGAGTTTTAGGTTTTCAAGCCGGACTCGAAGTGAAAGTTCGGCTTGGTGCTTTACCTCCGAAAGCAGCAAAGAAGTAGCGAATGTCTCTTATGTTAAAAAAAATTAAAAGAGTTTTTGGCATTAAGGTCGGAAATGCCGTATTTTTAGCGTTTGTTAATATGACATGAATTTATAGTAACGATTTTTCTCATTAAAAGGAGTTAGGGTCTGCCCATGAAACAAGTGCGTCTCTTTATCTTGACATCTGTAATCCTTGCTTTGCTGATGTCTCCGTCGGTGATATATTCAACACCGCTTTCACATTTGGTTAAAGCAGTACATAAATCGCAAATCCGAACTTTAACCCCGGATTTGTATCTAATAGCAGCGACTATTACAGAAGCACCACGGGCGGCTGAAGATGATGATGAAAATGTTAATATTTTGAACACAGACAAGATTCGTATTATCAATCTTGGTAAAGTAATCAATCACTCGGAAGTTGACTATGCACCGACAGTAAGTGCAGACGGAAAGACATTGTTTTATGTTAGTAATAGACCGGGTAGCATAAAAATTGCTAATGGCGATTTATCGCATGACTTTTGGGCTTCAAAAAAAGCATCGAACCTCGATACAAATTTTTCCGAGCCGTACAACATTGACTTGGAATCAAAATATGGCGATTTGAGTGTTAATACGACCCTTAATGAAGGAGCCGCTTCTATCGCTGCCGATCGCCAAACATTGGTATTTACGGGTTGTAATCGTCCTGATGGTTTGGGTGCTTGCGATTTGTACATTACGGAGATTGATGGTGACAAATGGTCAAAACCGAAAAATCTCGGTAAAAATGTAAACTCACCTCATTGGGATTCTCAACCTTCTATCGCACCTGATAAAAGCCGAATTTATTTCTGTTCCAATCGTCCGGGCCCAAATGGTGATGACAATTTCGATATTTGGTACACAGACTATGATTTTGATTTGGAAGATTGGAAACCGGCTCAGAATCTAAAAGAAATTAATACTTCAGGTCGTGAAAGAACACCGTTCATAGCAGCAGATAATACAACCTTATTCTTTTCATCTGACGAACATCAGCCGAACCTTGGCGGCTTGGACTTTTACAGTTCTACTAATGACAATGGTAAATGGAGCAAACCCTCCCATTTAGGAAATCGTTTAAATACACCGCAAGACGAGGAATTTATTACATTACCTGCTTCGGGCGATGTGATTTATTTTTCCAGCCGTCGTAATGATATGGCAGGTGTACAAGGAAATCTCGATGTATTTATGGCTTTTGTTCCTTCATTCTTCAAAGCGGTTATTTTATCCGGTGTTGTACTTGATGAATGTACGAATGAGAATATTCCGGCATATATTGCCGTACGAAATCCTGTAACTGGTAAAGTATTTAAAGATACATTAAATACAACCTTAAAAAAAGAGTTTCAGCTAATTATCTCTAATACTGATTTTGGAAATCCAAAAGATTCCATTAAGTCAATAACTTTTGAGATATCTGCATCAAATCCGACTTATGGCGAGACTAAACAGACCGTAACGATTGATAAACCGAAACAGACAAAAGACAAGAATAAAGCTGCTGAGAAAAATGAAGTTAAAGTGACATTAAAATTAGGTCAGCGACCTGTAATCGGCGCTGAAATGGAATTCGCCGACTTTATTAAGAAAAAATCGAAAAAAGATCCCTCTTTAGCTGGGTGGAAAGGGCTTGTAATGGAAGAGGTCGCTACTCGCGAACTATACCCATTGTTAAACTATGTGTTTTTTGACGAGGGTTCGGCTGAATTTCCTAAACGATACATTATCTTTAATAATAATAGTCAAACATCAGCATTTAACGATGAAGCGATACCCGGTGGTACATTAGAAAAATATTATAATGTATTAAATATCTACGGCTATCGTTTAAAGAAGTTTCCGAATGTTAAAGTGGAAATTCTCGGGTGTTTTGATAATACGACTCCTCAAGAAAAATCAATGGATTTAGCACAAAAACGTGCCGATATTGTTTATAATTATTTAAAAAATGTTTGGGGAATACCTGAAAGCCGTTTAACTAAAAAAGCACAAGGATACTCAAAGTCTGCTTCCAAAACGGGTGATCCCGACCCACAAAGTAAAACATATGCGACTGTAGAAAACCGACGCGCCGAACTTTGGTTCTCCGGCGATCCGGAAGATGTTTGGGGAGTAATGAAGCCGATTCTGGATGTTGATCCAAAAACATTCCCTTCTCCGCTTGAGATGACATATACTATGAAAAATGGTATCGAAGAAGAATTAGTTGCAGCGCGTAGAATTGAAGTATTGAAGGGTGGTAAATCATGGAACATACTCAGGAATGTAGGGCTGTCGGAGCAAACGCATAAATGGAATTGGGAGAATGATAAAGCTGAAGAGTTGGCGGAGTCTGTTGTTGAAGACTCTCCATTTGAAGCGCGTTTGATCGTAACAAGTAAAAAAGGTACAGAGTGTATCTCCGATCCAATTTCAATTAAAGTACGAATTGAAAAGCTAAGCGGCTTCAAAACAAACAGAGATAGCGCATGGACACGTGAGAAGTACAATCTTATCCTTTTCCCATTCGATCGTTTTGATGCAGGTCCTTTTAATGAAAGAATCTTAAAAGAATTCGTATATCCACGCTGTAAATTTGATTCGAGGATAAGTGTTGACGGACACACAGATGTTGTCGGTATGTTTGAGTATAATCAAAAACTTTCAGGAAAACGTGCGGAAACGGTTAAAGGTGGCATCAATTCCTTCACAGGCGGAAAATTTGCTACACTGGATTCCAAAGGCGATGGTGAAGAAAATGCGCTTTTCCAAAACGATTTACCTGAAGGCAGGATGTACAATAGAACGGTACAGATAAATATAGCAACACCGATTAAAGACGAATAATAATATTCATGCCTTCGTTTAGTCTTAACCCTATCGAATTTATCGATGGGGTTTTTTTATAAGAGGTAAAAAATGAAAGTTTTACTTATCAAATGGGTTTTGAATGCAGCTACTCTGCTTATTGGGGCAAAGTTATTGCAAGGTGTACAAGTAAAAGGTTTTGCGTCGGCTATGTTTGTTGCCGTTATAATAGGAATATTGAATGTTTCTCTGAAGCCAATACTTTCATTTTTCTCATTTCCATTTATCGTCCTGTCGCTCGGACTTTTCACTCTTGTTATTAACGCTTTTGTTTTGATGGTAGCGGCAGCGCTTTCCGAAGATTTTAAAATCGGAGGTTTTTGGAATGCTTTAGTACTTGGTGTGTTATTGAGTATTGTTAATTCTGCCGCAAGCTCTATTTTTGACAAAAATTAAACGGAAAAACTATGAAGTATAATACGAAAAAGGCACCGACAAAAGCCGTATGGATACGGATAATATTACTTTGCTTCTCTTCAATCACATTATCAATTTCGGCCGCAAGTTGCGATTCCGTTACGGATGTTGTCGCCGATATAATTATGACGCCAGATCGGAAGAGC
>JALHLL010000103.1 GCA_022844575.1 bacterium | reverse complement strand
TACAATAAAGAAAATTTGGCATAAAACCAATCTTTTTCGGATTCTCCAAGCTTCCTATTCATTTCTATAGAAAACTCCAGTAAAGAAGCTGCAATGTCAACAACTCCTAGCTCTACAATCGAATCACCGAATCCTCGTTCAATGCGATATTTTGCAAGTCTTATTCTTAGTTGTCTAATAATCTTGACAACATCTAACTTTGTTAAATTCTCCATTATCATCACTTCTAAGATATTATCTGTTCCGGTTGCTATATTCGTTTCGTTATAAACGATGATGTGCAAATTGCAATTTCCACAAAAAAAGGGATTATTCGCTGAATAATCCCTTTTAGTCTTTATGAATCGGATTTTATTTTACAAATAACATTTCGCGGTAGGTTGGCATAGCCCAGAGTTTGTCGGGTATTATGCGCTCCAATTCATCAGCTGCAGCTCGTACCTTATTCATTGCCGGTACTACATTATCGCGCATGTGATATGCCTTAGAATGTACAGTATCGCCGCCGAGCTCTCTATTCATTGTTTTTAAATGCTCCAATGCTTCCGATAAATCATCGGCTTTATTCACCACCTCTTGCAATGAGCGCATTACCGCTTTGCTGTGAATACCCAAATCATGTAAGTTTTCTGCCGAAGTGGATAATTCGCCAATATACTGATGTGCCGCCGGAACTATAATTGTTTGTGCAATCCATTCCGTTGTTTCGGCTTCGATATTTATCGTTTTAAAATATTGGTCAAGAGCAATTTCTTGTCTTGCTTCCAATTCTCTTTCCGTTAAAACAGCATGGGAAGAAAATACCTGAACATTCTGCTTTTGCATTAATTGTTCAATTGCTTCCAACGATGTACGACGATTTTGCAAGCCGCGTTTAGCCGCTTCTTTTTGCCATTTATCTTCATAACCATCGCCATTAAATATTACACGCTTATGGCGTTTAATCGTATCAATCAAAACGTTTTTTAATGCCGTTTCAAATGATTCTTTCTTTTTAAGGCGAGCTTGTAAAGCCGTTGTCATTTCGCCGACTGCCTGCGCTACAATAGTATTTAATACCGTTATCGGGAAAGAAACCGATTGGCTTGAACCAACTGCGCGAAACTCGAATTTATTGCCTGTAAATGCAAAAGGAGATGTTCTGTTTCTATCGCCTGCATGTCGCGGCAAACGCGGCAATACATTGGTACCCAAACCGAGCAATCCGCCTGATTTTGATTTTTTTAATGAACCTTTTTCCAATTGCTCAAATACATCCGCTAACTGATCGCCAAGGAAAATGGAAATAATGGCCGGCGGTGCTTCATTTGCACCCAAACGATGGTCATTCGCAGCCGATGCTACCGACATTCTCAATAAATCGGAATAGGTATCAACCGCTTTAATGACAGCCGTGCAGAAAAATAAAAATTTCATATTTTCATGCGGAGTTTCGCCCGGGTCTAATAAATTCATACCGCCATCTGTACTCATTGACCAATTCACATGTTTTCCGCTGCCATTTACACCTGCAAATGGTTTTTCATGTAATAAACAGACCAAACCGAAACGACGTGCCGTATTTTTTAATACTTGCATTACTACTTGTTGATGATCGGCGGCAATATTGGAATGTTCAAAAATCGGAGCTAATTCATATTGTGCCGGAGCTACTTCATTATGGCGTGTTTTAATCGGCACACCCAAGCGGTATAATTCAGTTTCAACCGCCGTCATAAACGATAAAACGCGGTCGGGAATAGAGCCGAAATAATGGTCTTCCAATTCTTGCCCGCGTGGTGGTCTTGCACCGAATAATGTTCTGCCGCTCATTACTAAATCCGGACGGCGGAAGAAGAATTCCTCATCTACTAAAAAATATTCCTGCTCTGCACCTACGGTAGAAACCACTTTATTAACCGCTACGCCGAATAATTCCAATGCACGGCTTGCTTGTTTATTTAATGCTTCCATCGAACGCAATAATGGCGTTTTAAAATCCAATGCTTCGCCTGTCCATGAAGCAAATGCCGTCGGAATAAATAAGGTGGAACCATTGGAATGTTTTACGATAAATGCCGGAGAAGTCGGATCCCAAGCCGTATAACCGCGTGCCTCGAACGTAGCACGTAAACCGCCGCTCGGAAAAGAAGAAGCATCCGGTTCACCCTGAATTAAATCCTTACCCGAAAACTCGGCAATAGCACCGCCACCGGCATTGGGCGTAACAAAACTTTCATGTTTTTCTGCCGTTGTACCTGTTAACGGCTGAAACCAGTGCGTATAGTGTGTAGCACCTTTGCTTAATGCCCATTCTTTCATAGCCAATGCCGCTATATCCGCAACATTGGGGTCAAGTTGTACACCGCGCTCAATGGTTGCCTGAAGAGATTTCCATATCGGTTTGGAAAGTTTTTCACGCATTTGGTCAAGCGAAAAAGTATCCGCCCCGAAAATCTGCTGAATATCGGTGTTCACTTCAAAATTCGGCATCATGGTACGCCAATTTTTTGCTGCCGCAAGAACGTCATAATCAGAATGATGTGTCATATAATAAACGCTTATAAAACATAAAAAAAAGAGATTACATATTCGGTACTAAGTTCAAAGCCATTGCTTCAATATGGGTGGAAAGCACAATATTGGTCATGGTGTTTTTAACGCCGCTTATGCGTTGCACCTGTGCCAAAATGCGCTCCAACTCCGATGTGTTAAGTGTGCGAATTTTAAGGATATGCGAACCATTGCCCGTAATGGCATGGCATTCCAATACTTCGGGAATGGTACGGCACTCATCAATAAAACCCTGATAGTATGTACTGGACTCCACGCCCACAAATACAAATGCGGTTATATCGAAACCGAGTGCTTTATGGTTCAGCTTCGTATAATATCCTTCTATTATTCGGCTTTCCTCCAACTTTTTGATATGCTCGCTTACGGAAGGCACGGAAAGCCCTGTTTGTTCGGCTATGGTGCTTAAAGCTGTACGAGCATTGTTCTGTAAAGTCTGGCAAATGATTTTATCGGTACTTTTCAATTTTTCGCCGTGTTTTTCTTAAATAATTCGGTTTTCTTGCTACAAAACTATAAAAACTTCGGATAATGGAGTGAAAACTTTATAAAATTTTACATTGAGGGCTGAAAACTTGAAAAATTTTTCACACGGATTTTACCGTATGGTAAATAAGGGCTATTTTTGCGACCCGTTCATTCGGAACGAGAGCGGATCCTTAGCTCAGTTGGTTCAGAGCGTTACCTTGACAGGGTAGAGGTCACTGGTTCGAATCCAGTAGGGTCCACAAAAAATATTCTTAATTTATTTGAAATTAAGAGGTTAGCGTTTTCAAGGAAAATCACGTCAGGAAAACGTCAGGAATAAATGAAAAAGAAACAACTACAATTTGTGGTAAAACCGGACTTTTTAGGACAAACAGTGTTCGACTTACCGGATAAGTTTCCTACGACATGGGAGAGCGTTCACGGAACATATAATGGTGAGTTCATCGAACTCAGTACGGATTTTCAAATCAATATTGTGGATATGAATGTTACCTTCAAGCCGCTATTGCCACTTTCTACCTCAGATGAATTTACGTTGATTGTCTATTAAGCCTTTTAGATGATCATTTCACACGGGAATCCGGAATGGAGATTCCTTTTCTATTTGTCTGTGTGAGGTATTGGAATAGTTGTATGTTTGCGACCCCAAATTATGGAGTCCGAATGCACAACTTCGCTATAGTTGACTGCAACAATTTTTTTGTTTCCTGTGAGCGTGTTTTTAATCCGAAACTTGAAGGCAAACCCGTTGTTGTGTTAAGCAGTAACGATGGCTGTGTCGTCGCCCGTTCCAATGAAGCAAAGGCCTTAGGCATCCCTATGGGCGCACCTGCTTTCCAATATGCCGGTCTCTTTCGTCAGCACAATGTTATTCAATTCTCATCTAATTTTGAGTTGTATGTTGATATGTCCAGACGCGTTGTCGGCGCAATTAAAAGCTTTGGTGACATAGTAGAGCAATACAGTGTCGATGAAAGCTTTGTCACTCTGCCAAAAGGCTGCGACACAGCACTCTGGGGGCAGAAGTTACGTGAAAGAGTGAAGAAGTGGACAGGAATACCTGTTAGTATAGGTATTGCATCTACGAAGACGCTTTCCAAAATCGCTAACAAAATATGCAAGAAAAACGAGCATATGATGGGCGTTTTCGATTGGGAGGGCATTGACGAGATTGAACAAGATCGTTATCTAGAATCGTTTCCTGTTGAGGATGTGTGGGGTGTCGGGCGACAATACTCGCGTTTTCTCCAAAAATGCGGGATTGATGATGCTTGGGACTTACGAAGAGCGGATGATAAATTTATAAAAAAACGTATGACAGTTGTTGGACTGCGAACCGTCTTTGAACTAAGAGGTATCCCATGTATTGAGATTGCAGATCTGAAAGCTGAGCGCAAATCGATTGCCCACACAAAAACGTTCGGACGAACAATAACGGACTATAATGAGTTAAAACAAGCTGTTTCTCTTTACACACACCTTGCCTGTTTCAAGATGAGACGCTATAATCTCGTAGCATCCGAAATTTCAGTGTTTATTCTTACCGACAGATTTCGAGAAGATTTACCACAATACGGCAATAGCACTAAGGTACAAATATTACCGCAATCCGATAATGTTCATGATGTTTTAGTATCGTCCGAGAAAGCGTTTAATGCGATTTTTCGAGACGGATACCGCTATAAAAAAGCAGGCGTAATTCTTACAGGCTTATGCCCGAAGATTGCAAGCAATCAAGGAATGTTCAGTAAGAAAACGAACGCTGAAAGCGATGCTTTGATGAAGGCATTTGATAAATTAGTCAACAAATACGGACATAATGCACTGTACCCGGCGGCTTGTGGTGTTAAAAGAAAATGGACGACCAAAGCGGAAAAAAGATCTAATTGTTATACTACACGTATTGAGGATCTTGTTGTTTGTCTGGCTTGAATTATCATTCAAATATCAACAGTTAATTTACCTTAATTGTCTTCTAAATTCTTTTCTATACTCACTATATGGTAAAAAATGGGTCTTTGTCTCAATTCTACCCTCACGCACAATAAACCTTGTAAAATATCTTTTACCAAACGGTGAGTATTCAATTTCCCAATCACAATAAGGGTATTTACTGTTTCCTTCTATCAGAGCAACCCTTGCGTCTTGGAGATTGCCGTGGTCGCTATAAGTAAAACCCTCATGAGGTAGATTCCGCTCTATTTTTTCAATTTCTTCATAGAAATATTCTGTAGCTGTGACAATATTTGCAGCAAATATAGTTTTAGCTTCAATTCTCTTAGGAGTAATTTCCTTTGTGATTTCTATTACAAATAGTGGTTTATCCATAATTGTTTCCGTAATACATTTGTGAGTTAACTTACTACCATGACGAACGCCAAAGTTCCCATTTGTCAAACTCTGGTTCATTCCATTTCGTCCAATCTACTACAATGTAGTTTTCAAATATATACTCTTCGTTATTATCTTCCCGGCTGACCCAATAGAGGATTTCACTTAATTTTTCGTTGCTCATATCCTCATTAAAATCTGCACCCTTGTCGTATAACATCTGTATTGCGTCGCGTCTATTGACATAATGTGTAGATTCAATACTCATTATCTCTCCTCATGCGGCGATCCGGCATTTACACATATCTTTTGCCAGAGAGTTTGTTTACGCTCCCATTCTTTTTCTGACATGGGTCTTGTTGTGCTGTTACTGATAAGCTCCAATCGTGCATATTCACGATTTTCTTGTTCAGTTAAGCCGCTATAACCACGATTAGGGATAGGGATAACAATAGGTGTGGAAGATATAAATATTTTAGCACCCTCGGGTAATTTAATTAGATCCTTTTTTAGCCATTCTTCAAGATTACTCATATAACAACTCCGCTGCCGATAAAGTTAGTAATAAATTCTGGTAAAGTGGCATTCAAATATTTCAACTTGGTTATTACGTCTTTCTACTAAACCGTGCAAGTAATATTTTTATTTATTTTCAATTTCTTGTTTCCGCCTATCTTTAACAACATCCTCAAGTAAGGGTATTGCCGATTCATCATATACAATGTTCCTATCCTCATACCACCAATGCACATCTTTGATAAGGCGGGCAGGTATCGGATATGTCACAATGCCTTTATTCTTTGACTGCACTTTTCGATTGTAACCCATCCGTAATTGATTCAAACGCGACTTGGAAAAACCAAATCGCTCCATAATCTGCTCCGTCGTGTACATAGATACTTCTTCCCCAAATTAACAACAAACAAAAATAAAGAATATTACTATACCTAACAAGTAAATTTTTTATTTATTTTCATTTTTTACTTGCACAGTTTAGTAAAAATCCTTATTTTTGCATTAACAAATTAAGTTATTCATTTTTAGAGGTTAAGACAATGAAACGAGCAGCAAAAATCCACAAAAAATTCCGTTCACAAACACAAAAGGAGGAAACAATGAAAACGGAACTTACATACCCGGAAGTGGTACAAATGGCAAAAGAAAAAGGATATAGCATTAAGCATAATCCGAAGTCGGCAAACCCCTACAAAATAGGTGACTTAGGGTTTAAGTATCTGGGTGCGGTTGTTGAATACTTGCAACAGGTAAAGGCAAAGGAAGTAGTACCTGATATAGTTAAACCGAAAAAGGAAAAAGAAGTACAGACAAAAATCGAAATGGAGCAACTCATTAAAGAATGCTTGGAATTTAACAAAAGAGCACCGCAGTGGACTCCCGTAATAAAGTGGTTGGAATCGAATGGAATAAAAGCCGATGACCCATCCATTAACTGCCCGAGACCTACCTTCCGAGACGCTAAAGGCAATATTGTTTTTGAGTGGTCGCAAGACCCAAAAGTTACAGCGAAAGCTAAGTATCGGGAAATGCTTACGACAATGATGAATCTAATCAACACACAATCACCAATCACAGAAGCCCCATAACGGGGCTTTTGGTTTCTTATGGAGGAAACGTGTACAGAATAACACGGTATAAAAGGTATTGGGCGGTATGGTTTGAAGAACGCCTCATTTGCCTGACCGTATATAAAAAGGGTGCAAAGAGTGTAATCACCGAACTGTTGAGGGTCATCGGCAATGAAGGTGGCTAAAGAATTTAACGACATCATTGAATTTCTAGGCAGGAAACACGGAAGAAGAACGGTGTTCTATGACTTCTGCCATATGTCCGCTCTGGCACTTGCACAGCAGGTATATCAGAGTGATGAACTCGAAGCAAAGTACATGGAACATGTAAAAAAGTACAATACTGAAGAAGCAAACAGTATTGCAAGACTTCTCACGCTTACTCATCAGGCATTTTACGAGAACCCCTCACAAGACTTTCTCGGTGAACGTTTTATGGAGAACGACCTCACCAATGCGAAAACAGGACAGTTCTTTACCCCGTATTTTCTATCGTTAATGAATGCTAAGATGTTGTTTGGTGGTACATTAAACGGTAAAGACTATGTAACAGTAGGTGAGCCGGCAGCAGGGGCAGGAGGTATGATAATAGCATTTGCAAATGTTATGGAAGAAGCAGGATTCAAGCCGACTAAACAGATGTTGGCAATCGCTACGGACATTGATTCCCTTTGTTTTTCTATGTGTTATGTACAACTTTCCCTACTTGGAATTCCCGCTTTGGTGCAGCACGGCGACACGCTTCGACAGGAAATGTGGAGGGAGTTTGTTACGCCTTCCCTCGCTGAACAATTTGATACATTCGCACCCTACTTTTTGGAACAGAAGGAAGAGAAAGAAACAACCGAAGAGACTGATATTACGGAAACAGTTATCGTATTAGATAAACCACGAGGCAAAGCAAAAGCCGGGCAATTTGGATTATTCGGGTGAATGTGTTTATTTTTCATATTATTAACCGTTGGTAGTGTGTATGGAGAATACTATAGAGAACCTTAAAAAGTTCAAGTTTGATGCTATACTTAATAAAAGAAAGCATTTTAACGCGGCAGCGCGTAAACTTCGATACCACTATTTTATTGGATATACCTTAACAATTTTATCCACGATAGTCGGTGCAACCACCGTGGCGGATTTTGTGAAAGAATACCCGAATTTATATCTTAAACAAATTATTGCGACCTCAACCGTTCTCGTTGGAATATTTAGTGGTTTGCAAACCTTCTTAAATCTGCAAAAGTTAGTGGAAGGACATAAGAGAGTCGGTAACGCTTATTTGGCTCTCTCCAAAAGAACAAGAATGATATTATCATTTAATGCGGATGGAGAACTAACGCCCGTTGAACTAAAAAAGTATTCAAAGATATTTACGGAAGCGTACGCTAAAATTCATTTGGATGCTGAGAATTATCACACAACATATCGTGATTATAAGAAGGCACTCAACGGTATAAAAAATGGTGAAGAAACCTATACTAAAGAAGAATTGGAGGTATAGTAATGGCTGTTTCACTCAATTCATACTTAACTCAATTATCGGCACAATATTACCTAAAGGCTAACAGTAATGAAGCTGATAAGATTCAGAAATCCTTAAATCTCCTTAAAAGTTGGATCAAAGTTTATTTTGGCGACAAATTAAATAGAGTATTTGAATTCGGTTCATGGGATAGAGATACAATTCTACCAAGGAGGTATGATGAACATTCGGATATTGATATTATGGTTGTCTTTAATCATTCCGAATATGAGAGAACGCCTGAAACATATAGGGCTTGGTTAGAGAATTTTGCCAAAGACTATTACTCTCGTTCAAGTATATATAGGAGTGCTCCAACAATCACAATCGAGTTAAACCATATAAAATATGACCTAGTTCCCGCAAAAGAGGAGGAGGGATTTTTCGGGCAAAAGTATTTGTATATACCGGATTCGAGTAATGGATGGCAAGACACTGACCCTTACAGTATTCGTACAGCTCTAACAGCAGCCAATACCAGCTACAACTATGTAGTACGTCCAATTATCCGGATATTTAAGGCATGGAATAGTTATAACAATTACCCTTTTGATTCTTATGAACTTGAGTTAAAAATCACGGGGATGAATTTTTCAAATGATAATATTCAAAGTGGTTTCTTTTATGCGGTAGGACAACTAGATACTTACAGTAATTCGACGAATCGAAATACGAAAGTACAAAGTTTGAAATATAACATTGATAAAGCCAAAGACTCTCTCGACAAAAACGATGTGTACGGGGCTATACATTGGTTGCATAAGGTTCTCCCCTATTAAATCACCCCCGCGACGGCGAACCGAACACGAGGGTTTACCACCGAGGAATGGTTAGAATAATGCGAAGAGTATATCGGCAGTTGTTAAGTCTATATCGGAACCGGTTGGATTATAGAATCGAACTATTACAGTATCATCGGCAGATACCCGGCAATGTGCAACAATTAAATCACCGAAGCCACCTACGCGGTTCACATAAGCACCTTGGCCGTCTTTCGCGCCAGAGACCGTAAATGTTACGTCAGCAAAACTTCCTGCAGGAACATTCGGCAAGTTGTATGCAGTTAATGTCAGCCGTAAACTTAACCATACTTGTGTTCCATCGGCTGCGGTATGTGCTATAGAATGCGGTGCAACAGGGCCCTGCGACGGTACGGTGATGCTATAACTTGTACCCGTTGAAGTGCCATCGAAGAGTAAAGAGAATGTTCGAGAACTCGTACTCGATTCGATACGGATTCCGCCGGGAAGTATTCGTAGAAAGTTTTTACCGACACCGCCCTGTGTTCCATAAAATTGCCATGCCCCTGTCTGGCTTGCACCTGCTGTAGTAGTGATATATTTAAGCGAACCGTTGTTTGTTCCGTCCGATGAAGTTATCTTGGCATTCAATACCACTTCATCATTTGTACTTGACCCCGAACCCGATTTTAGATATTCAAAGAGTGCAAAACTTCCACCATTACTTTTTGTAACATCGAATACATTTACCGAACTTGATGTTGCCGTAAAGAACAACTGCATAGCCCCCGTACTGTCGCTATTATTAAACTCATAGTTGCCACCTGTGGTGTTGAACTGAAAGTTACCATTAGCAGTCGTGAGCGTAAGTGTTCCGTTATTGATGGCTGTTATCGAAGCACTATCGTTGACACCGACGCTCATCTGACTATCCGACGAATCCGTCACCGAGAGCGCATTCAAACCCGTAGCCGAACCCCCTGTAATTGCTATATTATTGGAATTCTGTGTTGCTATGGTACCCAACCCGAGATTACTTCGTGCGGTTCCTGCATTCGTGATTTCAGAAAGGTTACTTGAGCCGGACATACCATGCCGGGTATAACTGGTTGCCGCTGATCCGTCGGGCTGTCCTTCCGGTGCAGATTGTATATAGAGATTATCCTTATAGGTAGTACCTTGTTCTATAACACATAACACACCACGAAAGAGTTCGTCGGGTACTCTATCCCAACTACCCGAACGCATAAGATAACCGCCATTTTGCGTAGTGGTCGTTTGTGCATTAACGAGTACTCGCACTCCATCCGCTCCCGTTACTCCGTCTATTGTTTGCAACCCGGACAGTGTGATGTTTGCTGTCGTCACGGTATCAAAATAAACGATACCTGAATCGAACAAAGAAAGTTGTTCGGATGTTCCCGATTGCTCTGCCACATTCGCCGTAAAGGTGAGTGCCTTCCGATTAACTCGTTCACGTGATCCTCGTATTACGCCCATTTTATTCGCTCACCACCGTAATGAATTTGCATTTTATTGTCCCCTTTTTGGGATTAAAGTCCGCTTCCGTTTCGAGAACCATAGAACCATGCGCGAAATCGGTAAACATAGCCGGTACGGGAATTATAACTCGTTCACCGCAACTGTATGGCATCATATAATTGCTGTTCATATCAAACTCACTTGAAATATTAAGTTGATGCTCATTATTGAACATCCTCAATACCAAATCATTGATAGCAATAGCGATATTGTTTGTTTGTTGAGTATAGACAACCCACCCCCTAATAATGGGTTCGTTCTGACTGATACTGTTATAATTGAGATTCGGAATATCTGTTGAGTTATTCGAACCTCCGTACATTACACCACTATCAACAAGACAACGTTCATGAACCTTGAAGAATTCATAAGACTCCTCTACACTATTAGCAAGTTCAGTATCTCGGTAGAGTATTTTACGTAAGTTCAACCGACGCTCACGTATGCGATAATCACCTGCCGTAAAGTGTTTGTAATCGTAGCTATTACTTGCCGGATATGAAGGCAGATTATGGAACACTAAACGATAATTCCATGTCGGTGCGCCATCGGCTGCGGATTTGCGATACTCGATTGCGTCTATATTTGGCTCGCTCATGTTCGGTATCTCAGCTTCAGCGATATTCAGGGAATTATACCCCGTTTCGATTTCCCCTTCTTCTCTTTGTTTTCCGAACACAGACGTTAAGTCTATTGAACCGAATACATCATCGCACA
>JALHLL010000102.1 GCA_022844575.1 bacterium | reverse complement strand
TCATGGTTTTTTAAACCGTGTACATAGTCTTTTGCCTGTCCGTAAGCTTTATCAAGATTTTTACCCCGACTTTTCATTTCAATAAGGATCATTCCTTTCCAAAGCAGGTCTATATACCCATCTTTTTCATCCAACTTTTTCACACGATGTTCAAAAGTCGCAACCCTTTTATTGCTTATACCGAATACATTAAAAAATTCAACCAAAAACGGTTTCGCATCCGCTTCCTCATTTGTTGTATCCGCCCATTCATTAGAGAATTTTACGGCTCTCTCTTTTATTTCATTCCAACTCAGTGCCATTGTGTTTTTTCTACCGAATAGTTGTAGTTTGCCCGTATGCACTTCCATTATACACACTCATGTATAACGAAGTTACGAAACAACAATGATGTGAACAATATATAAGAAAGCAAAAAGAGCTAATGCCCTTAGCCCATTAGGAGTAGGTATAAAATCGGTATCAATGTAGGTGGGCGAAGTATATTTTTAGTTTACCTCAAAAAATCAAGCAGTGATGTTTGGAAAAGCCGCGAACCGACATTGAGCGCGTATTCATAAGCATTTTGGTCACGTTTCAGTTGTAATATCGTAGCAGGCATATTCGTATCCTCAAGTTGCGAACGCAACTCTTTTAATCGAGTATTTTCTTCCGTTAACTGAACGGAAATAGCTTCCAGACGGCTTCTTCTGTAGGCATAACGACCAATTTCTTCATCAAGTCGTTCGGCCTGGTTACTTATCGTTTGCACATATCCCTGCAAAATTCGCTGGTCTTCAACCGTAAAAACCTCATCGTCATCACGAGGCACACCGTCCGATCTGTATGTCAGCTTATTATAAATATCTATTATCGTATCGAAAATTTCGGTGCCGTTTCCGCCGAAAGCGTCGTCAGATGTAATATTCATCTGTTCCGGTGAGCCGATGGATTTATCAACCAGACGATTTTCATTATTACCTTTAAAAATAACCCGATACCCTGAAGGATTATCTGCCGTCGGCGCTTCCTGTATTAGTTCAAAGGGTAAATTGTTTGTTGCCGGCGGAATTGCAGCTAATGATTGTGGTGTATTTTTAGTACCCGCAAACACAAATCTGCCGCCAAAGTCGCTATTTGCATCACCTACCATATCTGTTAATCGCTGCAAAATTTGCTGACCGAGTACCGGCATTTTATCATAACTTGTATGTTTCGAGGCATCAATAGCCAATTGTCTTATATCCTGTACCTTTGCCGCTATTTGTTCGGCAGCATATTCACCCGCATACATTTCATTCGATACTTCATCCAATGAAGTGGAAAATCGTGTATTTCTCTCAACCAAATTTGTTAATTGCTGAATATCAACAACTGTTTTCGGTTGTTCGGATAATTTCTCATAATTTAATCCGGTGGTGATTTTCGTTTGTCCTCTATCCACTCTTTCCTGCAATTCCAGAATACTGGTATTATAATTAAGAGCTTGCGAGTTCTGTGTTATTCTCATGGTATTTTACTCATTATTCATGAAAATATTATTTGCCCAAATTAATGAGCGTTCCCAATAATTCATTTGTTGTATTTACGATACGTGCCGCCGCCTCAAAGGCACGCTGATAGCGAATAAGACTTAATGCTTCCTCATCCAAGTTTACTCCCATCACCGATTCTCTTTGTGAGGTTAATTGTTGGTCAACCAATGATGTTGTTTTTGCACCGTTTACCGCATCCGCTCCGGCTGTGGCAATTCTGTTTAATGTATTGGAATAATATTGATTTGCCGTTTGCGATAATAAAAATGCCGAGTCATCGGCAAGAGCAGCAATTCGCCTTGCAATCGTATTATCACCCGGATTTCCCGCGCTTGCAGCTACAGGAACATTACGCGGCTGCCCTACTACTGCCGCATCAAGTTTTATCGTTGCCGCCGTTATTCCCGTCGGGTCAAAAAACGATCTGTTCGGAACCGTCGTATCATCCAAACCATATCCTGTCTGTGCAATTTCGTTTACATTAGTCACTATTGCTTGAGCAAGTGAATCGAGCGAACGAGTAATGGAAAAACCATTGCTTGTATCTTGTGCATCGAGCGTAACATTATAATGTTTAAAATTACTTGCAATTTCCCCCGAGCCCGGTGCTAATCTGGCAAATATTTGCCCTGATGTGCTGCTCGCCACGTCCATCGAAACAGTACGTTCGCCCGAATTACTGATTGTTTCTCTTAATTGTAATTTGTGTCCTATAACGGTAGAAACAACTGACGTGCCGTTAATACTTACATTCATTAAACCCTTATCGTCAATAGATGCGTTAACGGGTCCGATAAGTTTCGATAATTCTTCTATAAGTCGCGCCCTATCATTAATAATAGTACTTCCAGCATCGGCACCCAAACTTACAAGGGGTGTCATTTTATTATTTAATTCAGTAATTCCTTCAATTAAACGATTCGCCTCTTCCGTTGTGGTTGTCAATCGTTCCAATGTTTGCGAACGTAATTCCGTAAACCGTGCTGCTATTCCGTTAAATTCTTCGGCAAGGGTTTGCGCTTGGTTTAAAACAAATTCACGGCGTGCAATGCTTTCCGGTTGATTAGCCAATTCCTGAAATGAACTGAAAAATTTATTTAATGATGTATCAAGCCCGTTTTCGGAGGGTTCTTTAAGAATTGTTTCAATTCTTTCCATCATCGAACCATCATTTTCAAAACCCGATTTTCTTGATAGATTATTTCTGATTTCACGGTCGAAATATTCTTCGCGAAATAATCGCACATTGGCAACTTCAACACCCGTTCCTATATATCCGGCACCACCGGGAAGCAATTGCGGATCCGTTTCGCCGAATTCCACTCTTTGCCTTGCATACCCCGGGGTATTGACATTAGCAATATTGTTGCTTGTCACTTCCATACCGAAGCGTTGTGCTATAAGTGCACGTTTACCTATTTCGAGACCGCCAAAATTTCCCATATTACTATCTTCTTTATTTCAATAAATACAGGTTTCTTTATACCTGTACATTACACACCGATACATTGTCGCGCATAAAATCAAGAATATGCGAAGTGGAATTTCTTGCCCTTTGAGCAAGCAATCTGTTTGTATTATTTAATTGTTGTAAACGTGCAAGTAAAGCCGCCAATTCATTTCTGACTGATCCGTACATTTCTTGTTCATATTCCTGCATTGTTGTTAATAATTCCGATAATGTGGCGCGAGGTGCATCTTGTTTATTAACCCCCAAATCGGAATGTACTATATGCCAACGTAAACGCTCTTTTTGTTGCATAAGCAAAAGCAGTTCCGTTTGGCGATGTGTTATTTTTTCCAAATCATCGGCACGTAAATGTACAAGGGCTTCTTGTTGGTCTTCTGCGGAGCGAATAAGCTCCCGAATCATTCCTGCCTGATCCTGCAATGTTTTAAGTAAATCATCCATGAGAATATTATCTGTTAAATTGTTATACATTATTTATAACCCGGCACGATCATCCTTGATCTCCGAGATAGCGGGTTATTTTTCGGACATAAGCCCGAGTTTCTTTATAGGGCGGAATACCACCATGTTTTTTTACCGCACCGGGACCCGCATTATAGGCGGCAAGAGCCAAAGAAATATCTCCGTCAAATTCATCAAGCATCTGTCGCAAATATTTTGTTCCGCCTTCTATATTCTGTGCCGGATCGAGAGAATTTTTCACTCCAAGCCCCGCAGCCGTGCCATCCATCAGCTGCATAAGCCCTTTTGCACCGTCAGGAGAAACCGCATCATGTCTGCCCGCCGATTCCGCCGTTATAACGGCACGAATAAGAGTATCGGGTACATTGTGCTTGCGCGCCGCCTGCATTATCATCGGTTCATATTGGCTTATTCTTTTTCCTACCCTTTCCAAAAAATTATCACCCATACCCGATATATCTTTATCGGATGAAGGAATAATCGGTTTGGGATTACTTTTTTTATGTACCGTATCGGGAATAATCGGTTCCGGATCGGGAGCATCATTTTTAGTACCCTTCATAGTCGGTAATTCTACCGAAATCATGGGCAATTGCTCGCCCTTTGTCATTTGTTTATAAATAAGTTCCGCAATACCTATACCGTGCCCCCCGCGCGCTACATAATCGCCGAATTGCATATCCGTAAGACCGTTTAAGGTATCGGCACCAAAACTCAAATCACCTTCTTCTTTTTTTTCATCCTCATCGGTAAGCGATTCGCGCATTTGTTTGAATAACATCGAAACAAATAAACTCTCGAAACCTCTTGCCGCTTTTGCATAATTATATTTTTCCTCATCCGATAAATGCGAAGGATCCGTTTTTGCTGTTGCCAAACGTTCCGTATCGCGCAAACGCCCTTCCAAAAGCGTAGCCGAATTAAGCGATATGTCGGGAGTAATGGATTTCATATTATTGGATAATTAACTCGCCTTGTAAAGAACCCGCTTCTTTTAATGCCTGCATAATTGCAATTAAATCACGCGGTTTTACTTTCAACAAATTCAAAGCATTTGCCATATCCTGCACAGTAGTTGTAGCCGGAAGCACAACCGGAGGATATTCCTCTTCCTGTGCCGAAAGTGCCGAATTTTGCACCTGTCTCGGTTGTTGTGCCGTAAACGGTGCTTGTTGCGGTTGCGTGGTTGTTCTTTGAATTTGTATTTCCAAAGAACCGTGCGCCACAACGGCAGGCAGTAATTGCACAGCGCCACCAACAACTATAGTACCTGTTCGCTCATTGATAACAACACGTGCATAGGGATCGCTTATCACCTGTAACGCTTCTATCTGTGCGATAGTTTGTACAATTTGTTGCGGGGTTTGCCCTGCCGGAATTTTTACTTCAACTGTTGCTGCATCAATAGCTCCCGCAGCATTCGTGAGCCCGGGCGAACCATTAACGGCTGTTGCCACCCGAGTAGCTGTTGTAAAATCGGGTTCACGCAAAACGATTCTTACTAATTGATTTTGTACAAACTCGCCACGTACTTCTTGCTCAATAATACCGCCGTTCGGCACACGACCGCTTGCTACAAAGTTGCGCCCTACGCGACTGCCATCCTGCTGAAAATCATACCCGCCTACTGATAAGCCACCCTGTGCCATAGCCAATAAAGTACCATCGGCTGTAGAGAGTGGTGTCATGATAAGCACACCACCCTGCAATGACCGTGCATCGCCCAATGATGAGACCTGTACATCTATACGCGAACCTTTCCGTAAAAAGGGTGGAATTGTTGCCGTTACCATTA
The DNA here is from genome assembly GCA_022844575.1 of bacterium. Taxonomy (GTDB): domain Bacteria; phylum Bacteroidota; class Ignavibacteria; order Kapaibacteriales; family UBA961; genus UBA2353. Next base: position 6,282 of record JALHLL010000102.1, on the reverse strand, counting down.
CGGCGGCAACATTGCGTGTACGTGTATTAACGGCTGGAACGGTAACGCCAAAACGTTTCAGCATATTCGTAATAGTCTGAATTGTAAAACGTGATTGTTGAGTATCGCCATTGTTCGATAAACCCGTAACAAGACCATAACCCACAACCTGCGTACCCGCCACACCTTCTATGGTAGCGATATCCTTAATACGAGTTGCATATAATGGTGCAACACATAAGAAAATACATAGTATGCTAATAATTCGCTTCATTATTTATCAGAATAATAAACGAAGAAATTTTGTAATTAAGCCGGGCTCTTGTGTTTCCGTTAATGAACCTTCACCCAGATAAGCAATACTCAAATCCATAATATTATAGGATGGTATTGAATTATCATTCTGAATATCCACCGGTCTGATAAAACCCGTTAAGGTAATGGACTGATTTTCGCCATTTAATTGAAATGTTCTCTTTCCTTCAATTTTCAAATTTCCGTTTTGTTCCACCCCTATTACTCTCGCGCTCAACCGTGTACGAAAACTCTCATTACGACTTGTTTGCCCACGACCCGTAAAATTATTACCCGTACCCAAATCTACCGTACCGCCAATATCCGTAGAGCCGACATTAACACCTACATCCGCACTTAAAGAAGTGCTGCGGTTTTGCTGTGTTGAAGCGGAATTATCGGCAATGGTTTCCTCTACAATCATAATAGTTACGGCATCACCTACTCGGTAAGCACGTACATCGGAAAATAATGAACGCGCATTATTCTGATTAAACTGTGCATAAACGGATAGAACCGACATACAACTAATAATACATACCAAAAAAAGTGTTTTCATTATTTGTCCTGATAATTATCTTCAGAATTATTGCTGAATTCGTACTTCATTAAAACCGCTTACCGTACATAAAAGCGGCTCATTTGTCCCTTCGCGCATTACCCTTACACTTTGCCCTTCATCCGCATCTGCCATAGCGGTTCCGCGCGATCTGATGGAAACGCCGGAAATTGTTGCATAAATTACAACTCCCGCACCACGCTTTACACTATTATGCGATAAAAGCATAGCACGGGTAATAATGGAATTTTTGCTGATGTTTCTTCGTGCGCTTGCACCTATTATTTCTTCTTCGGTCGGAAAATCTTCCGAAACAAAAGAAGAAATTTCTCTTTTTTCAAACGATATTTTTTGTTCATCAATTTCGGAGCGTTGCGAAATCTGCACAATCGCTACCGGAACAACAGCATATTTTTTTATAATTACCGGAATATGTATTCTTCTGATTACTTTTTCTTCAAGCAAAAACTCAACGGCAATATTCGTCGAGCCCCTTAATGATTTTTCCGAAGCAAAACATCGTGCCGTTATATTATCTTCCGTAAATTTTTGAGGTGTAATGGAATTGGAAACGATACATTCGGTATTTTCATCACATTGTTTTTGTACAAAATGTTCCACAGCATTTTTTAATCGTTCCGATGAAAAGGACGATTGCGCCACCGCCATGCCGGAAATACTTAAGAACACTATAAAAACAATACGAATCATAAATGTAAATTATCGTTTTAAGTTTGTTGCCGTTGCCAAAATATCATCAGCAGTACGTACTGATTTAGAATTTAATTCATAAGCACGTTGCGCCATAATCATGTTTACCATTTCCGTCACCAAATCAACATTAGCCGATTCCAAATGCGATTGCACCAATTCGCCCGTATTATTTACTCCCGGTCTTTCCAGAATTGGTCTGCCTGAAGCAGAAGTTTCGGCATAAATATTATCACCTAAAGAACGTAATCCCGTCGGATTGATAAATCGCGCCAACTCAATTTGACCAAGCACGACATCATCCGTTTGCGAACCTTGTGTAAGTACACTTAATACACCATCGCGAGAAAGTCGCATTTCAATCGTATCATCCGGCACGGTAATACCCGGTTCCAGAATATATCCTTGTGAGGTAACTATTTGCCCATTACGGTCAACCTGAAAAGAGCCGTCACGTGTATAAGCAAAGGTATTATCGGGTTTGCGAACAATAAAAAAACCTTCGCCTTTTATTGCCATATCAAGCGCATTGCCCGTTTGCGTAATATCTCCTTGTGTAAATTGGCGTGATGTGGCAACAAGCTCCGTACCGCCCCCGATTTGTAATTCATTAAGCGGTTCTTGCCCCGATTGACGTGTATTTCCTGCCGAACGAACGGTTTCATATAATAAATCCTGAAATTCAGGTCGCACACGTTTATAACCCGTTGTATTCACATTCGCAAGATTATTGGAAATAATTTCCACAAATCGCTGTTGAGCCGTTAATCCCGTTGATGCCGTGCGTAATGTTTTATCCATAATTAAAAACTTTCCGAAAAATCAAGCTGTTCAAAAATTGTAATTGATGAAGTATTATTATGTAAAACGTCCGATATCAATAGCGCGATCGAGCGTACCGTCATTCGTATGAATTACTTTTTGCCCGGTTTCAAATAAACGCTGTAATTCTATCATTTCCACCATTTCTTTTATAATATCAACATTGGAATTTTCCACATATCCTTGTCTTATTCTCGTTTCATTTTGGGGTACATAATCTGTAATTGTTTCATCCGTTTCAGAAAAATGCGTACCCGATTCACGAACAAGGGTTTGCGGATTTTCCACCTTTACCAATTGAATACGCCCCAATGGCATTTCATTGGCAAATATTTCTCCGTCATCCTCCACACGAACATTAATGGAACGATTATCGCCCGCTTGGTCCGGTGCAGAAAAAGTTCTGTCAAGCATTATGGGTCCATTTTCGCCCATTAAAGCCAAGCCGTCACCCGTACGAATATTACCGTCACTGCCGATAACAAAATGCCCAGCACGAGAATAGAACTGTTTTCCCGCTTCATCCTGCACAATAAAGTATCCGTCCGGCGCATCAATTGCCAAATCCAAAAGATTTCCCGTTCGTTCAACACGTCCCGAAGAAAAATCGGTAAAAGTATAACTTGGCGGATCTTCCTGCTCAACATCGCCCTTAATGTTATTCATATTTTCCTGCGCATTTATCATAAATCGCTCGAACACAGATTCGCGTTTAAACCCTGCCGTATTGGCATTGGCTATATTATTCGCTAATACTTCGAGTCGGTTCTGCTGGGGTATCATCCCCAGTGCCGCCGTGTACAGTTCTTTGAGCATAAATCAATTCCGCTTTTAAGTATAATTCCTGCGCACGCTGATTAACCTCGTACACAAAAAACAATAAATCACGTACCGTATCGAGCAGTGCCGGAGGAAGAGCACATACGAGATGATCCGCATCGTCTATCTCATGCTGATAATCCGATCTATAATCTGCGGTCTTCCGCTCCGCCCGCTCTTCCTGATGAGTGTCGGTGCTTCCTGCACCTCGGTAAAATTCCATACGTATTCCCCGCTCTTCCTCCATAAAATACTGCTGCACCGATTACAACTTCAAGCTATGTGCCATTGTTTAAGAAAGCCCGAAACAAACACTATAAAATATACAAGTGGTTATATTTCACATGGATACTACACACTTTCCACATAATGAAAAAGCGGAAAACCCAGTCAAAAATGGCTACTATTACTCATCTGGCGGAAAAACATGGAATAAAATCACAAATCGTTTTTAGAATTTTCATCATGATAAGCCGCATATGTTATTTTTGGAAAGAAAACTAAAGAACCCTATAATGACATTCTCGGCCCAAATAGAAATCATCGGCATTAACCCTTTTGTATTTGTAGCGGAGGAAATTCTTTCCGAAATCTTCCGACAAGCAGGTAAAAACAGGGGTGCAATACCTATCAGAGGAACGGTAAATGACAAGCCCTATACCCAAACATTGGTGCGTTATACAGGTGCATGGCGTTTATATATCAATACCCTTATGCTCAAAAATTCGCCGAAAAGGATAGGAGAAATTATTGAAATAAATGTTGAATATGACCCCATTGAGAGAACAATAGAGATGCACCCGAAACTACAAAAAGCACTTTCCGAACATAAAGAAGCGGAAAAGGTATTTAATACCTTAAGCCCCTCACGCAGACATGAAATAATACGCTATATATCTCATCTGAAATCGGAGGAGAGTGTGGAAAAAAATGTGCAAAAAGCCATAAACTTTTTATTGGGCAAAAGAAGATTTGTCAGAAGAGATAAACCGTAATAATTCAATGGACTATTATCGTATGGGCAACATTGAATAGTGAACGGAAATGATGTTTTTCTTGTCAAAAACGGTACTTTAGCTTTCAGAAACACCCGAAAATCGTATAAATACGATTATATCGGACTGGTTTTTCATCGATATGTCAGAATAAATACACAGAATCAGTATAATAATGCGGTAAACTAAATTAGCAAAACTCATCTTTTTTTTGTCAATCACATTCTGCAATTTTGTGATGGTTTGGTTCATTGTGATTGGAAGTGTAGAAACACCGGATAGGTGATAGATTTAGTAAATTTTCGTAACTTTAGTATGTTGTGATACGAACACTCTTTACCATAGTACCCCTTTTATTCTATGCTTTTACACAAGTAATGGCACAGCATACCTTTGATGTGAAGTTTAATGGCTTTAATGAAGACCTTGGCGACCTTACAGGGTTGTACCGTTATACAAAAGAAAAAGTTTTGGTTTACGGAAATACGAATGACTTAGAAGCTACATTTATGGCGATAGATAATAATGGAGCTTTTGTGAAAAATTGCAAACTTGGTTTTAAGCAGGGATGGACAGCCATTACATGGTATAATGAAGAAGATAATTTGCTATATGCTTTTATGGACGAAAGTTTAGGTAAAAAACCGGGCTTCCCTTGGCACTTGGTTGTATTGGACACAAATTTGAATGTAAAAAGCGATACTCGGCTTGACTCGACAATAATGGATATATCGCCCAATTTAAGCCTTCTTGTGGATCCTACGTATATAAGACTAAAAGATACGAGTTTTATATTGATGGTTCGATATTTTGAATATACAGGCGCACAGAATGGAAAAGGAGAGAGTCGAGCATATCATATCCTTAAGAATGGACATATCTCTAAAGTACACAAGTTCGATTCATATAATACATTCGATGAACCCTTGTACCAGAAAAACAATGGTAACATAGTATGGCGGTTTTCATCAAATGATGTCTCATATTATTATGACAGTTTTTACGAATCGGATACTAGTTTCAAAATAAATAGGGAACTGCTCAAATTTGGCTTACCTTTTTTTTATACGAATAATAGTTATTGTAGAAATTTTATACCCACAAAAGATAATGGTTTTGCTTTATTAGGTGCCGATGATACTTTATACACTTCTGTTGAGTTAATTAAATACGATTCAAATTATACGAAACAGTGGACAACGATTGTACCCGGATATGATATCGAAACACTTCAACTTATAGAAAACCTAAACGGGGGCTATTTTGTTATCACTCAATCTGTTACAGACACTTCAAAATCATGGCTTTACTCATGCCTCCAGGATTTAGCAGTAAGCAAAGTAAGCGCAGAGGGTAAATATCAATTTACGGCTTATTATGGTAGTGGAACTTGTGTACAAGTAGTTAAAAATGCTATACAGGATAGTGATGGCGGAATTATGATTACGGGAAGATATAATAGTTTAAATGCTTTAATATGTAATAATATTTGCAGTACACCAAGGTTTGAATGGTTGTTTAAAATTGATACACTTGGTGGAGGGGCAAGGTTGCTGACTTCCGTAATGGAACAATCAGATGAACTTAATGAGACGATATTATACCCAAACCCAACTTCTGATATACTTTATGTAAATACGGAATTTTCTAGTATTGACATTTTTAATAGCAATGGAGAAAGTGCATATCAATATTCAGCTACTGAGTTAAGAGGCAGTACGAGTATTGATATTTCGCATCTATTTTCGGGTATATATTTTTGTAGAATAACACGTAAAGACGGTACAATAGTAAAACCGTTTATTGTACAACATTAAGATTACAATATTTACAAATAATTACAAGGAATTTTATAAGTAAAAGGATAAGACAAGTATCATATAACAATAGTTGAAATTAAATCAGCGCATTGTAACTGAACTCAGAAGGAAACGCTTGGCAGCAAATGACAAAGAGTACATTACAAAAAATGCGCCCCGATGAAGGGCTACGGATTATACATAAGTTTACAAGGAAGATATTTCCTATCGGTTAATTTAACCAATATTCAATTAGAACAGTATATATCGTATCATTTTTTCATTGATTTATAAGTCACGTCCA
>JALHLL010000101.1 GCA_022844575.1 bacterium | reverse complement strand
ATAATGCTTCCGACCTTACCCGTTCCATCGTCAGTAATTTCAGCAAGCTCCGTAGAATAATGCACCTTAATTCCAAAAGAATATATGTGTCTATTAATCATTTCACTTTCTTCATTCGGAAGTACTTTATTCCAGTAACTACGCTCTCTTACTATCATTTCACAAGGGATCCCACGTTTATGCATCATTTCCGCTACTTCAACGCCGATCAAACCTCCGCCCACGATGATAACTTTACCTTTGTTTTGTATATTCTTCTCCAACTCTTCCAAATCATTGAGACCGTAAAAACCTTGTACTCCTTTTAGTCCTAAACCGTTACACGAAGGTTTATTCGGTGTTGACCCTGTTGCAATTATTAATACATCGTAAAAAAGTTCGCCTCCGTTTTTTAGGTGAAGTTTTTTCTCCTTGCAGTGTATATTCTCTACGTAATCATTAAGCAAACGTATTCTATTTTTTGTCCAAAACCAATCCTCATATGGCTTTGTATGTTCAAATTTCATGTCCCCCATGAATATATACATTAATGCGGGTCTTGAATAATGAAAATTACTTTCATCCGAAATTACAGTAATTGAATCATCGGAAAGTTTCCTTATATTCCTTGCAGCCGTAATTCCGGCAATACCATTTCCAATAATTACAATTGATCGCATTTATTTATTATTAAATAGGTTTTCTGCTGCAATAAGCACTTTTTGTTTAACACTTTCTAATGTGGCAAAAGGGAAACGTGTAGCAGCAGCATGAAAATGTCCACCGCCTCCGAACTGTAATGCCAAAATCCTTGCTTCAATACTCCCCTTTGAACGTATTGAAGTTTTAATAACATCTTCAAGAGGGTGTTCAATAAACAATATCCCTAAACTAATGCCGCTTATTGTTAATGTATATTGAACAAATCCTTCGGTGTCATCCAATGTTGCTCCGGTTTCTTCAAACCATTTTTTGTGTATGGTTAATACACAAATCTGACCTTTATAAAGTTTTTCCATGCCTGAGAGAGTTCTTCCTAGCAATAACATACGACTATACGATGTATCATTCATCACAGATTCATAGATTGAAACAGGATCAGCACCTAAGTCAATAAGATCGGCAACAATTCTATGTAATTCAGCATCAGTACGCGGAAATCTGAAACCGCCTGTATCAGTCATAATTCCGGTATAACAACTTGTTGCAAACTCCTTATTGAGTAGAAAACCATACCTTTCGGTACACAATTTTGCTATGCGCCATACCATTTCGCATGTACTGGAAGATTCTGTTTCTACCCAATAGAATGAGGCGAATTCTTGGGGTTGCTCATGGTGATCAACAACTATGCTTGCTTTTTGTCGTGATGTGATGATGTCTTGCATTCGCATCACTCTTGATGCTGAGTTAAAGTCAACACAAATAAGTAATTCCGTATTTTCTATAGCTTCATCATGAAGTTGTGGCTGATAGTATTCGATTTTGTCCGATAGTGGCAACCAACGCATGTTTGTCGGTACTTCGCTTGTATAAATAATCCTCACCGCAATGCCGTTAGCTTGAAGTAAATGTAATAATGCCAATGAACTGCCGCAAGCATCGCCGTCGGGGTTTACGTGGCTTGTTATTATACATTGCGTACATTGGCCTATTATTGTCGCAACCTCAGTATCATTCAAAAATTTCATACATCTTCATTATAGTTATGAACAAAAATACCGATTTGTTAGACGGAGTGAAAGAGTATTTTCAGTCATTAGGTATAGGTACTTTCAATTATATATGCTTTCGGGTAGCCGCTAAGTCTTTATACTTGATTTAGCTAAAATCGTGTCTTTACATATGGCTTTGTCTTTATCGTCTTTTTGCTTATCTCAGAAACTAATCTTAATTTCGGCCAACAATTGGAAAGGACGTAAATGCTCATTACCGTTACCCGTTTTTTGTTAGTATGTTTATCATTATTTCCTGCCTCCTTATTTGGTCAAGATATTGTGGCAATGTTCAAAAGAGTCAAACCCTCTGTAGTAACCGTGCTTTCATTCAATGCTTTTGATTTGGAACAAGCGACAGGTAGTGGATTCTTTATCGATAAGAATCGTATTATTACAAACTTTCACGTTATTGAAGGTGCTTACTCACTCAAAATCAGAATGAATGATAGTACAGAGTATGCTATACAGAAGATTGTTGCCAAAGATTCATTGATGGATATAGCCGTTCTTGAGGTTGATATACCGACTTCGAGAAAGATAATACCCCTTGTTTTCAGAAATAAAGTACCGGAACAGGGCGAAAAGATATACGTAGTAGGTAACCCTTTGGGATTTGAACAGAGTGTTTCCGATGGAATCGTTTCTTCATTAAGGATTGTTAAGGAGCATGGCAAACTTATTCAATTTACTGCGGCAGTATCATCAGGCAGCAGTGGTAGTCCGCTTTTGGATGCCAATGGTGAAGTATTAGGTGTTGTTCGACTTATAATGTCAGAAGGGCAGAGCATAAATTTTGCGATACCAAGTGAATTAGTAAAATCTGTCAAACCCTCTGGTGACATTCCTTTCCCATCAAAGAGAAAATCTTACGAAGGAGTAGAAATGGATATTAAGGATGCTTTTGTCGTAGATACAGCACTAATGGGCACTCCTCCGGCACATATTATCGGGATGAAAGAAAGAAATTTATGGAAACTACGTACGGCTGCAATACGATTAATGTGGCAGGCCAATATAGTTGATAAAAACCTTAATCGCATTGCAAGAGCCGTAAAAAGAATATATGAGAAGATAGATATTGAAAAAGATACTATTTCTATGAAACAAGCTCATAATGTTGTAGTCGAGGCATTAGGAGTTAATACGGAGGCATTGGAATATACTCCTGAAAATCGCCAAATCGTGGAATCCGTCGGAGTAGGTTTGGGAATACTTGCTGCACAAAGCTATATGAGCGGTAAGTCCACCCCCGTCGGCTCTGTAGCAAGTGTTATAAAATCGGATGGTCAGATATGGCAGGATTTTGAAAAAGATAAATCCTATTATCTTATTACCTATGCGGATACGAATTCGATAAAGGATGTCGATATAGCAGTATTTTATCTTGATGACGGTAAATGGAAGCCCATTGCCGCAAATACCGATATTGATGCTCATTCTTATACTTGGTTCAAGGCACCTAAAACTGCCGAATATGCTATTATATGGCGCGTTGCATCATATAATGAAAAGAAAAAAGAAGGTGTAATAGGCTCTATGTTTTTTGAATATTAAAATATTTTTTAACTATTATTCAGTGTTATGAAAAACTTTGTACATGTATGCAGAACTTTACCGCATTATATATTTGCTGTAATTATTTGTTCTGTAATTGTTGTAGTATTAAATAGTTGCGGCGGTATGAACGGAGCTTATATAGATCCACCTCAGGGTCCGAAAGGATTATGCAGCTTAATTATTAAAAATGGTTATGATCATGATATTGTTGTAAAACTAAGTGACGTAAAAGACCCTGCAAAAACATTACATTATGTTTTTATTTCGGGTAGAAGTACTGCTGTCATAAAGGAAATTGCTCCTGGAAATCTTACGATGAAATATAGCCAAGGATATGATTGGGATAAAACAAAAAAAATGTTTATGCGTGAGCGAGCAAATTTTGAATCTGATCAAGTATTCAAATTTGAAGAAAAAGAAACGGAGACAGAAACAAGTGACGGTAAAGTAAAAACAAAACATTATTCAGTACAATCCTATACGCTTAATGCGGGAATAGGGGAAGGGAATTCTACAATCTCTCAGATTAAGGATGAGGAATTTACTGAATAATATTTTGAAATACAGGTTTCTAAAAGAAAAGCCCGATGAATGAAAATCATCGGGCTTTTGCTTTTGTAACAGAGAATTTTACTAGTTAAGGAATTTTTCTACAGGTGTATAAGAAAAACCGAAAGATTCAGCAACCGCTTCATAAACGATTTCGCCATCAATAGTATTCAAACCATACAGAAGTTCTTTATTCTGTTTAACTGCTTCTTTCCATCCGAGATTGGCAAGTTGGATCGTGTAATCGGATGTAGCATTGGTCAATGCTATGGTTGATGTGAATGGAACGGCACCGGGCATATTTGCCACACAATAATGTACAACGCCGTCCACAACATAGGTCGGATCGGCATGAGTTGTTGGACGACAGGTTTCAATACATCCGCCTTGGTCAACCGAAACATCAACGATTACTGAACCCTCTTTCATTAAGGAAAGCATATCGCGTGTAATAAGTTTCGGAGCTTTGGCACCTGCAATCAAAACACCACCAATAACAAGATCGGCATGCTCAAGCTGATGAGCTATATTAAAGTTATTCGACTTCATGGTGGTAACATTTTTAGGCATTACATCATCAAGGTAGCGTAAACGGTATAAGTTCGTATCGAAAATTGTTACGCGAGCACCGAAGCCCGCTGCAATTTTCGCTGCATTTGTACCAACGATACCGCCGCCGAGAACCAAAACACGCGCCGGTTGCGTACCCGGTACACCACCAAGTAATATTCCGCGACCGCCCATCGGATGTTCAAGATACTTTGCACCTTCTTGCGGAGCCATACGACCAGCAACTTCACTCATAGGGATAAGCAAAGGTAAAGAACCGTCATTTTTCATTACCGTTTCATAAGCGATACAAATTGCTTTGCGCTGAATCATTGCTTCCGTTAACTCCTGGCTTGCCGCAAAGTGGAAATATGTAAATAGAACCTGATTTTCCCGAATAAGTGGATATTCCGGCTCAATCGGTTCTTTAACTTTTACAATCATATCGCCTGCGCCGTACACATCTGCTGCAGTTGCAACGATTTGTCCGCCTGCTTTTACATATTCATCATTACTGAAACCGCTACCGATACCGGCAGTATCTTGTACTAATACAGTATGTCCGTTACGTACAAGTTCGGCAACTGTACCGGGAACAAGACCTACACGTTTTTCATTGTTTTTGATCTCTTTAGGAAGACCTACGATCATTTTTTACTCCTACCAATAGAATAATAAGTGAAACCTTATACAAATACAATCTGCAAAATTGCAGCTAAAAATTGACGTGACGAAAGAAAACTGTTTTGATGCTATCTGTTGGCTTTTTTACAAACGTTGTACAACATTCATTGCAGCCAAAACTACACTTGGTGTGCCTTGCCCCGGAAATGCCGAATCACCTATTTGGTATAATCCTTTAAAAGGGGTAACATTATGGGGTAGGGTGAGGAAATTCTGCCGTGTAGAGTGTGGTATTCCGCCAACAAAACCGGAAAAACGGCGTGTGTAATGCGAAAATGTTCGCGGTGTTGCACTGCTAATCCACTCTTTGTTTGAATGTCGCAACAGTGGAAACTCTTTGTTAAATACTGAAATTATAAAATCAGTCGTTTGTTGCTTTTTCCTTTCATACTCCTCTTCGGTCAAGTTGAACCATTCATGTGAATGTGTATGTGTGGAAATTGTGACCGTTTTCCATCCGCGTGGTGCTTTTATTTCATCATCCGATAAGGAAATTGTTACAAAAAAAGATCGTGAAGCACAGTGAGGTATTGTCTCCTGAGTATGAATCTGATAGTATGCTGTCGGTAATTCTTCCGATGATTCAATGGCAAAATATACCATAAATGCCCCCCAAGCGAAATGGAATTGCTCGGCTTTTTTACGATAATATTCCTGCACTTTTTCATGAGTAAGTTTTACCATACTCCAAATTGGGATGGAGGAAATAATAGTCGGTGAAACAAATTTCTTCCCTTTTTCCGTTTCAATATGCCATATAGCATTGTGATATCGAATTGATACGACGGCATCATTTTTACGTAAAACACCATTCATTTGGTCAAACTTCTCGGCAATCATTTGCGCAGGTTTAGCAATACCCCCATAGGGATAATATGTTTGAGATGGGTACGTAAGCCCCATAGCGGAAGTAAGGTAAGGCGATTGTTCCGAATAATTCTGTGTACTTATAATTAACTGCTCATCAACAAAGCGCTTAAAATATTTGTCATTGTGCAAATCATATCTTCTCAATAATTGATAGAGTGAGGAAAAAACACCTCTGATTATTGTAATATTCGGAAAGTTTTTTGGTGCAATAAGAGAAAGAAAATCGTTGATATTAGCAGGTGGAAAAAATGGATTATTACCAACAATTTTCCATACCTTTTCTTCTAATTCATACAGTTTACTCCAGAATCTTTCCTGATTTTTATGAGGAAATACCTTCATACATTCTTGTAACCATTGTACTCTATTTGCATAGCGATGAATATCACCATGCTCAGTTTTTATTATCATTCCTATTGGAAGATGTGCAACGGCAAATTGAATATCAAGTTCTTTTTGTAAAAGTCCCAATGGCAGATGCGGCAACATACCGCTTAATGTTGTTGCACCGCTATCGAAAAAGAAATGCTTGCGCCGAAAAAACGATGCACAACCACCAACGGCATAATGAGATTCGAGTAGGAGAGTACTCTTATTGCGTTTTGCGAGCAAAGCAGCCGCAGTCAGTCCGGCATAACCGGCTCCAAGAACAATATAATCGAAGTGATTTGACATAGAGATAATGTGAAAAAAGTGTGTCTAACCCATATCCTGATAGCGTTACTTGTTTTCGTAAAACTACTAATACTGCAAAACAATCAAGTTGCTAAAATACAGCTACCCTTTTTTGTTGCAGAATATTTTAGTGCTTTTAAGGGCGAAAATCTGAAGAGAGAACTCGTAATTTCAAAGAACACATTCACTTGGGTTTAATACATTGAAAATCTGTTTGACGGACGGCACAATATAGTGAATTAGGAATATTTTTGATTATAGCAACTAGTAAACGGATGCCCTTTGGATAACGTTTCCAACAAATTTAAATATGCGCGTGCATCAGCTAATGATGGTAGTTGGTGTTTCTGGGGTAAATCTTTTTTATCTGTCGTGAAAGTGGAATTATCTAATGAGGATCAAGTTGCTTGTAGATTTTGCGTTAATCCAATGCTTTATTTCTGGCTCAATGTTTACATAATCACCTGCTATGAGTGTGAGCTTAACTCCATTTTCGTTTTCAAAATTTGCTTCACCTGTCAAGCAAACTAATAATGCTGGAACTTTTGTAATGTGTTCCTTCAACTGTTCTTCTGCCAATATTTGGATTGCAGTTACACTTCCGCTTCCCGTTTTAAACAGTGAAACAGTCGAAACTGCTTTCGTGTCTTTATGCAATTCTCTTATGTTCATGGTATTTGCTTCTTATTAAGTTAGAAATAGGTGAAGGTGTGAAAGAACTCAAAGCCGGAGCTAATAGTAACATCATTTCACTAAGTGTTTAGTTCTTGTTGATTTTGCTGACCGGAAATAAAAAGGTAAATCGAAAAATACAATATTCGAAATTATTGTCAGTGAATAAAAGTCTTTCAATAAGAAAGAACATAACAAAGTATTCATTCAATCATAATTGGGTTTACAACTTCATCTTAAGAAAAGCAAAACCAAGCCATACTACAGAAACCGTCATTGTAATCGCTCCTATTAAAACCAAAACCGGCGGTAAACCAAAATATACTTCAGATAAAATTCCTATTGGCATTAATAATCCTGCCAGTGCTAGCCAAGAAATAACTTTAGTGTTTTGAAGTTTGTCACTAAAACGAAGCAATAAGTATCCGATTAGAATATTTAGAAATGCAAAAAGGTTTCCATGAACATGAGCTAATCGAGCTTCAAAATGTTTTCCGATACTGTAAGAGTTCGCCCATTCTACTTTTTCAGGTGCAAAGTCTCGAAGATAGATTAACAGAAATCCATAAGCCATAAAAAAGCCCATTGCCAAAAAACCTATTGCGATGTTGTTCTTGCCGTTCATCATGTTTGTATATGAAATGTTAATTAACATTTACCAAATGTATCTGTGTTCCGCCCAACTTAAAATGATAAATGTCATCCGTTGTAAGAGCCGAGATTCTTTTGCTCGTAAAAGAATAAACTTATAAGTTGAGATAATATCCGGTTTGTGGAAATGTTTAAAAATTGGACGTTACTACGCTTAGGTATCACATATCCGTTTGACACTCTTCCGATTGTATTGAGAGATGTGTAAAAACGATGTACTTTTACAACTTGACCGATTTCTACTGAACTACAAAGCATTTGTAACAAAGCAAAAGTTTTGTTAATATCTATCCACTGCTATATATCAAAACAGAGTATGCCTTTATTGCTACATAACAACAGTGAAACTGAAAAGAGTCGTAAAACCAAAAAAAGACCATTTTGGGTGAACGTTACTTTGTGATGTTAATACCCTACAGTAGAATTCTATTGTATTAAGAATAGTTTTTGTTGTAGAAGCACCCTAAACATGTAGTCGAATGAGATTTTTAGTGAATCTTCATTTAAGAATTGCACTACTCTTATTGATGTAAGTATCAGATTCGATTTAAAATCCGAGAACGCCGGCAAGCTCATTACTCACAAAATAAATTCCATTATAGGAAAAACTAAGAATGAAAATAGCTAATGCAAAATACCCTACAACCATTCTTTTCCATCCTATTGGTGATGTATCGGGTACTGGGGGATGCTTAATTTTCATAATAAAACGTGCTATAAATACCCATAAAAGCCAACCATTCCAACATTGTAAAAGCCAAGGAATATATGTGTCTATTATCCCGAAGAGGAAAAGTAGCTTCTCACGGAAGAAGGTGTATAAAGCATCAGTTGAGGGCTGTGATATATACATTCGTAATACATGGCTTATACCACCAATACCCATAATAAGGAGAATCCACCAAAGGAAAGTGCCTATTCTTTTTTGATGTTTGTTGAACATTGCATAAATAATATGCCCTCCATCAAGTTGACCGATAGGAAGCATATTAAGAGCCGTCACAAATAATCCGAACCACCCTACACATAAAAACGGATAATGATAAATTTCACTCATAGGTGGAAAAAAGGCATTCGGATCCGTAAATATTGCTTTCAATAATGAAAACAATATTGTATCACCAAAAAACATTCCTTCACTGATAATATGTCCGCCATTAAGCGCATAATCAGGATGTATTGAGTATAAATATTCTTGCGTTGGTAATGTGATAAAACCGACAATCAATATTGCAACACTGACAATAAACCCTGCTATCGGTCCGGCAACACCAATATCAAAAAGTACTTTTCTGGAGGGGATTATTTGTTTAACCTTAATAAATGCCCCGAATGTACCAAAAGGTGAAAGTAGTGGAATAGGGGCAGGTAAAAAATAGGGGAGTGATGCTTCTATCTTATGGTATCGAGCCGCAAAATAATGCCCGAATTCATGTGTTGTCAAAAAAAGCATAAGCAATACGGAGTATGTTACTCCGTATTGCCATTCCGTCATTTCAAGAGGATTATGCCCTGCCCATAGCGTACCTGCAAAAATTGTTGCAAGAATGTTAAGAATAAACAGCGTTAATGCAAGAATATATCTTGGTTCTTTTTTTCTTGGTGCGGCAATGATCTCGTCGCCGATTATTGTATCCATATAAAGCTATTGTGGGTGAAAACTCATCATTCTAATGATGTTGTTTTTCCGGTTTCATCTGTGGGAAAAACAAGACATCACGTATAGACGTTTGACCGGTCAGAATCATGACAAGACGGTCAATACCTATACCGAGTCCAGCCGTTGGCGGCATACCTACTTCAATGGCATATAAGAAATCTTCATCAACTACCATTGCTTCATCATCACCTGCTGCCTTCACTCTGGCTTGTTCTTCAAGGCGCGCTCTCTGATCAATAGGGTCATTCAATTCCGTAAAACAGTTTGCCAATTCAGTTCCCGCAACATACAATTCAAAACGTTCAACCAATCCCGGTTCGCTTCTATGCGCCTTTGCAAGAGGCGACATTTCTACAGGATAATCCATTACAAACGTGGGTTGAATAAGGGTATGTTCTACTTTCTGTGAGAAAATCTCATCAAAAATTTTCATTCCTGATGCATTATTCTCTACTTCTACATTGTTTTTGCGCGCTACAACTAATAATTGATCTCTATCATATCCGAATATATTTTCACCAATCGCTTCTTCAATCAAACCGTGCATCGTTGCTCTTCTGAACGGTGCTTGGAACGATAACTTATGACCATCATATTCAACCTCATGTGTGCCGTTAACCGCCAAGCATAAACCGGAAATAAGTTCCTCCACCATACCCATCATCCACATATAATCTTTGTATGCAATATAAATTTCCATGAGTGTAAACTCGGGGTTATGGCTTCTATCCATACCTTCATTACGGAAATTTTTGCAAAATTCATAGACACCTTCGTATCCACCGACGATAAGTCTTTTTAAATAAAGCTCATCGGCAATACGTAAATATAGTTCTATATCAAGGGCATTATGATGGGTTGTAAACGGTCTTGCGGTTGCACCTCCATACAAAGGTTGCAGTATCGGTGTTTCGACTTCAAGCCATCCTTTGTCTTCAAAATAGCGTCGCATGCCCGAAATTATTTTTGACCTTTTTGCAAATACGCTTTTTACTTCGTGATTCACAATCAAATCAATATATCTGCGACGATAACGTAATTCCTTATCGGCAAAGGCATCATATACTATTTTATTACCGTTCTCATCGGTTTCTTCTTTAGCTATTGGAAGAACTCTTAATGATTTACAAAGTAATATAGCTTCTTTGGCATAAACGGAAACCTCACCGGTTTTTGTTCTGAATACATGACCCTTTACTCCGATAATATCACCTATATCTAAGTTTCCGAGAATTTCATAGAATTCCGGTAAGTCATCCTTTTTCAAATATACTTGGATACGTCCGGCATCGTCCTGAATATGGCAAAAAGTAGCTTTACCCATTTTCCTTATTGCCATAATTCTTCCTGCAAGACTTACCTGAGCAAATTCCTCCGGCTTATTATCATCAAAACCGTTTAGGACATTAACAGATGAGTGCGTCTTTTCAAACACGGGTGGATACGGGTTAATACCATGTTGGCGCAATTCGTTCAACTCTTCCAGCCGACGTAATTCTTGATCATTTCTGTGCAGTAACGACATGCCTATGTCCTTGTTTTTTGATAATATTTTCACAAAATTACCAACTTCTTACGAAGATTTCGTAGCTATTTTACTGTTTCCGAGTATGAGAGTAGCATTCTATTGGTAAATAATCCTGAATGAGTTTTTGCTGATAGCGTTAATTACCGTATTTTTGCTGACTTTGAAAAAAAAGCGTTCATTACACAAAGGTAATTCTTGAGGAAACCAGGTATGGGCGGTCGCATGATTCCGACGCCCGAAAGCAACCGCGACAAAAATCGCAAACACAAAATCAATGATGAAATACAAGCTAATGAAATTAGGGTTGTAGATGAACATGGAGCTATGCTTGGGGTTATGTCAACCCGACAAGCAATTGAAATGGCTTACGATCAGGAGAAAGACCTTGTAGAGATTGCTCCGCAAGCGTCGCCACCTGTTTGCCGTATCATTGATTATGGTAAGTTTGCTTATGAGCAACAGAAACGAGAAAATCAAGCTAAAAAATCTCAGCATAAGCAACAACTCAAGGAAATACGTTTTAAGTGGCGT
>JALHLL010000100.1 GCA_022844575.1 bacterium | reverse complement strand
CGGGTTGAACATTACGTACCTGCCTTGTAATTGCTCTTGTTTCTTCGCGTACTTCATCAAGCATATCTTGCGAACCCGCTTTTACGGCAATCTGTACTCCTCGTCTTGCCGTACCGAACATTCCCATAAATGTCTGAATAGGAATAAATACCTGATTATCAATAAAATCGGTAATAATCGTACCGCGTTTATTTACAACACCAATAACAAGAAATTTTCTGCCATTGATACGCATTATTTTTCCTAAGGCGGAACCCTCGGGGAAAAAAGCATTAGCTACCTTATATCCCAAAATGACTACCTCAACACTATGAATATCTTCCGATTCGGAAAAAAATCGTCCTTCTTTTAAATTACCGACCGGTGTGTGCACAAAGGGTGCTGTTATACCCACTATGCTTACACTACCAAGCGTATTTCCACCATAAGAAACTTTGCCGCCCCACTTTGAAGCGTGCGGTTCAACCATTTCTGCCGATTTTATTTTTTTTCCTGCCTCGATTGCTTCTCTATAGGAAACGGGCTTCCTCTTTTGAACAGAACGCCAATCATCTGCACCGCCCCAACTCCATTTATCCACATAGAGCATATCGGTTCCGATTGCATTAATCGTCTTTTCAAAAGCAGTATCCAAACCGTCAATAAACCACCCCATCATTATCACGAAAAATATTCCGATAACAATTCCAAGCGAAGTAAGAACTGACCTCGTTTTATTGGCAGCTAATGCCTGATAAGCAATACGTGCCGATTCGAAATATTCACTGATACGCATTGTATTAAATATTTACATGTGAAGAATTAGGCGTATCCGATTCTATCATACCGTCACGAATGCGTACTATACGATGCGCATGTCTGGCTATATCTTCCTCGTGGGTAACAAGAATTACCGTATTTCCTTTTTTCCATAATTCCCCGAAAAGCCGCATAATTTCCACACCTGTTTTTGAATCCAAATTACCTGTCGGCTCATCTGCAAGAATTATGGAGGGTCTTGTTACCAAAGCGCGTGCAATAGCTACCCTTTGCCTTTGTCCGCCCGATAATTCATTCGGTTTATGATGCGTTCTATCACCCAAACCTACCGATTCGAGAGCATCGAGAGCACGCTTTTGCCGTTCATCCTTTTTTAGACCTGCATATACTAAGGGGAGTTCCACATTCTTTAATGTGGAGGCTCGTGCCAACAGATTAAAAGTTTGGAATACAAAACCGATTTTTCTATTTCTTATATCTGCAAGTTCATTATCATTCATTTCGGCAACACTTTCACCCTCAAATAAATATTCCCCTTTACTGGGTGTATCCAAACATCCGAGAATATTCATCATCGTCGATTTTCCTGAACCGGAAGGACCCATTATTGCGATATATTCGTTTTTACCAATATCCAAAGAAACACTACGGAGCGCATGAATTTTTTCTACGCCCATCTGATATATTTTGGCAACATCTTCTATATGAATAATCGTATTCGTTTCCATAATAATTATCCCTTTTTCGGTGAAAATCTATTTTTTCTTATTCTTGGAATTATCATTTTTTTCCAGTATCAGCTTATCATTATCATTCAATAATTTATTTACCGCCTGAAAATTCCCACTCACAATTTCCTCGCCCTCTTTTAATCCTTTTATAACTTCTATATACCCCTGATCACTCAACCCTGTTTCCACATTCCTTTTTTTAGCTATGCCTTTTTCGTTGATAAAAACAATAGTCGGTGGTCTTTTACTTTTTTCCGAAGCCGGTTTTTTCTTTTCCTCCGTCATATCTTCGGGTTTATCTTCCACTTGTTTTTCCTCTTCTTGACGCACAGTAACCGCTTGTAAAGGAACGGATAATACATCCTTATGTGTTTCCGTAGATATTTCCACATTACAACTCATACCCGGACGCAAACGTTTATCAGGTAATATAATTCTTATTTTTACTTGAAAATTCGTTACTTCTTCCTGCGTACCTGTATTCGACATTTTTGCGGAGTGCGCAATTTCAACAACGGTACCCTTTATTACCTCATTTGGCAAAGCATCAATATTAATTGATGCCGTATCGCCAACTTTTACAAACACAATATCATTTTCATCAACATCAACCAAAGCATTCATAACAGTCAAATCGGCTATCCGCATCATTTCCGTACCCTGCATTTGTGCTGTTCCGACCACCTTTTCACCTTGTTCTACACTTAAAGAAGTGACTGTTCCGCCAATGGGCGAAAATATAGTTGTTCTTGATGCCTGAGCTTTAATTTGTTTTAATGCGGAGAGCGCTCTTTGATATTCGCTTAATGTGGACTGATAACGGCTCTCAGCCGTTTCGAATGTTGCTTTTGCCCTATCCAATTCCTCACGCGAAGCAAATTCTTTTTGAAATAGTTTTGTAATTCTTTCCAAGTCCGCTTTTGCTCGTTCGCGTTCAGCTTTTACGGCATCAATAGCAACTTTTGCCGCTTCCGTAGCTGACTCGGATTGCTCAACTTGGGTAGCAATAATATCCGGCTGAATGCGCACCAAAAGTTGATTAGGATTTACTTGTTCTCCATCCTTTATACCTAAGAACATAATCTCACCACTTGCTTCCGATGAAATTTTCACTTCGGTTTCCGGCTGTATTTTACCAATTGCGCTTACAGTTTGCGTAATTGTTTTCCGTGATACTTTTTCAGTCGTCACTTTTACGCCATCTTCTTTATTCATGATTTTATAGGCTCCAAAGCCTAATAATCCTATAATAGCAATAATTACAATGATTATAATAATAATGCTTGCCGTTGATTTTTTCCGTGCCATGTAAATACGTATAAATAAATGTTACAATCGTTTATCGTAATTCGCCAAGCGCGAATTGCATCTGAGATTTTGACTCGAAATAGGTATAAATAGCATTTATTCTATCTATTTTGGAAGTAATCAACTGAGAATTTGCCAATAAATAATCCGTAACGCTTCCTGCACCCACTGTATATCGTTCTTTAGCACTTTCATAATTCATTTGTGCGGATTTTAAGGAGCGTTCCGAAATCTCAATTTGTTTTTTAGCTGTTTGTAAATTCAAAAATGCTTGCTGCACTTGTGAGCGTACCGTCTGTTCTATTTGCCGTCCTTCTATATCTATTTGCGTTACGGATAACTTTGCTTGTTCGATATTTGCATTAGAATTAAAATTTTCAAAAATCGGCACACGTACACTTAGCCCTATAAACGATTGCCCGAATAAGGAAAAGTCTTGGAATTGCGAATTTGCCCATGACCAACCCCCATTTGCCGTTATAGTGGGCATATAGCCGGCTCTCGCTGCACTAATTTGTGTTTCCGCAGCATCTTTACGTGCCTGTACAGCACTTACATCCAATCTCTGGCTTAAAGAACGATGCACGGCATCCTTAAAACTTCCTACGGAGCGTTCATAACTATCTATTTCCGAAATAGAAATTGTAGATGGGATACTTGATTCGGAAAATTCCGCTTCAGCAGCCGGGTCAAGCCCCATTGTTGTTAGAATTTGCGCTTTGGCGATATTCACCTGATTTTCAGCTTGAACAAATGCCAATTCTCTTTGCGCAAGATCAGCCTCTTGTGAATAAACGGCGCCTATCGGTGAGACCCCCGCTTCATATCTTGCTTTCACTCTTTCCAATTCATTTTTACCCGCAACAATATTCTCTTTACGGATTTTTACCACCTGCGACGCCCTTAAAATTGCCATATACTGTTGGGTAATATTCCATTTTATTTGCATTTCAAGTCGTCGTATATTCAACTCTTGGGCATTAAGCGATTTTTCGGCATTGGAATACCGCGCTTCTCTGGCAAAGCCGTCAAAAAGCGTATAACTTGCCGATGCGCCCAAGGAATAATTATTTGGGGGTGGTGCAAATCCCAATACATTAACCTGCTGCCCTCCATCCAAATTTAAACGTCTCTGATAGCCAAAGGAAGCACCAATGCTCGGTAAATAAGAACCGAATGCTGCTGTTAAATTGGCCGACTGCACTTGAATCTGCGATTGTGCGGCAATAATTTCCAGATTTTGATCAGAGCCGATTTTTAGACATTCATCCAATGAATATTGTCTCGGTACTCCGGTCGTTTGAGCGGAAATTTCGCCGAATAGCACACAATAAAAAACAATAAGAACTAAATAAATCTTTTTCATAATACCCGATAAAAAAAAACCCGTCTCAGAGACGGGTGTACTTAACGACTTGCATAAGAATATGTTTCACACTAGAAATATTTATGCAGCAGTTTGCATAATAAGATTTTTTTCATCATCTGTAAGGATTTTTGCAAGGTCAAGAAGAATAATCAACCTATCGCTTAACTTACCTATAGCTGTTATATAATCGCTTTTGATTCCAGATACCATAGGGGGTGGTGCTTCGGTAACGCTTTGTGGTATTCTCAGTACCTCATTCACTTTATCAACAACAAAACCAATTATTTTTCCTTCAATTTCCACAACTATTATACGTGTTTCATGGTCATGTGTCCTGGTAGCCATCATGAGTCTTTTTCTTAAATCAATCACAGGAATAACTTTTCCTCTTAAGTTGATAACGCCTTCCACATAACTCGGTGCATTCGGTACCCTTGTTATGTCAATCATCCGATTGATTTCCTGTACACCGAGAATATCAACACCGAATTCTTCTTCTCCGATATTGAAACTGACAAGTTGGAGAATCGTGTCCCCTGCATTTGTTGCATGATTTTCCATAATATTACCCTTAATGATTAAAATGTAGCCCTTTGGGCTGTTTCATAAATAACTGAGCTGTATTCTCGCAAGTCGTTCAACAATAAACGATATTGCATAAAAGTTTTTACTAAAATATGCCTTTTTCTTGATTTTAGCACCAGCATCCTTAGGCAAAAATTGTTAACTTCATATCAAACCAAGTTTATTGCCAATACGCATATCGTTTCGTACGTGCATCATATAGCTTCGACCCATCGTTTTTCTCATAATATAACAACTCATTCGGATACTTTTTCGCGAAAAAATAAGTAGCGCTTATCTCAGCCGATTCAGAATCCAGATGAACCTTCCATACATTTTCTTCCTCGAGAATCCGAACCGAAATTTGTATGGGTTTACTTGTAAACGTCTTGTTTGTAATAATATTGGGGATAATCGGGAGCATAAACTTAAGCCCATTCCTAAATCTTAAACTGCGTAGAGTGAACAGAAGTTGATGCTCCAAAACAGCGTCATCGAGTACTTTTGTTCCGCTACCTTCGCCATCCCAATATGAGTGGAAGGTATAGTGTAATGAATCGTTGACCCTTTCAAACTGTTTGAAAGTATTACCACACCAATCTTGCGAACCCTGTGTACATTTGTAAACGGCAACCGGATTCTTTCTTTCGAAAAAAGTACTTGTCAGATAGTGATAAGGATATACATCCGTTTGAATGGTTTGGGCTAAGTTGAATTTAAGAACCGATATCAAATCATCGCGATTATAGTCATCAGTTTTAACATTATACTTTCGATTAAACACCTCTTTTACAATTATAAGTGTTGTTATATACTTCCTCTTTTTACCATACACCACACTTTCTCCGGTCATTGTCGTTACCTCAGCTAATCCATCATCCCAAATAGGATTATATGCCCAAGTTGTATCGAAATACTGCATATATTCGGGATGCTTCCCTGTCAGGGTTGCAGACTTCTTTTGATGTTCGGTATGAGAAGCATGATCGCACCCTATAATAAGGAATATCGTTAATAGGAGGGTTATAGCTCGAATAGAAGATTTCATTAAGTACTTCGCACAAAGTAAGCTATATCGTTCACAAAGAAATAGTTCACAAACTTCTCCAAAGCCTAAAAAACAAAAGGAGCATTTCAACACACTCCTTTTCACATTTTTCGTTTTTACCACTCAGCCGCAGGGTCTAAACGATAGACTTCAGTCATTTCGTCGAGTAAAGGCTGCAAATGCTCAGTATGATAACCGTATCTTCCACCATACTCTATAGTTTTGTCCGAAAAAGTAGGTAATACCAAACCTGCTTTTTCTAAAGGTATTGCAATACTTTCATGCCATAGTTTTTCCAGTGCGGCTTCGCCTGCAAAAATGCCTTTTTCAGATAATTCGTTCTCAAATTTTGAGGGTTCGAATATTCCTAAAGCAAGAGGGTATACTTGATTAACTGCACTTTGCATTATTGTATGACTTTCCTCAGTACCTAGCCCGCCTAATTGCACAACCCATGTATTAGCATGAAAAACGTGGTACTTTATCTCACCCGTTATCTTTTTTGCCAATTTTGTCAAGGGTTCATAACTGCTTTCGCGAAGCAATTGGTATCGTAACAGTTCTGCCGTATCGAAGAAAAAATGTCTCATCAAACTGAAATCATAACCGCCAATAGGATATTCCACCAATTTGCAGCATCTATATTCCGCAGCATTGCGCGAATAAGCAATGTGTTCGGGTGTTGATTCTCCGAATTCTTGTAACATTGTATATAATGCTAAGGAATGACCTATCTTATCTTGCGCAATTGATGAAAATGCTATATCCTCCTCCAGAATAGGTCCTAATCCCGTCCATTCCGAATTACGGTGTCCTATAATTAAGGCATCATCAGCCATTCTGAAAAGCAGGTTTTTAATTTCCATAAACTTTTGAGGGTAAATAATTAATAATGTAAAATTTATTCCTGAACAGCTGTCTGATTTTTTTTGAATGCTTCAATTCTATCGCGTACGCGAGCATAATCCACTACTTCCCTATACCCTTTTTCGGGTATCGTTTCAAACATATCCAAATCACTATCATCCAGAACAATAATATCGGAAGTACGTGTTACCCACATACCCAGTACTTTGCCTCTCCTGCCGTATTGCTCCTTTGCAAAACTTAGTGCAAGTTCCGGTGTTGGAGCATGCACCGAGCCGACATGATGATGATGAGCCCCAGTTTTTTCTCTACAAAAAACTTCATAAGTCTGATATTGGTCTAATTCCTCTTTTATTATCGGCGGCACATCAAAGTTATCAGGTATATGCAATCGTGTTACTCTCGGATCAAGTGATTTGATTGTCGGCATAATGAATGAAATAGTGAGTGTTTATAAACAAAGTGCAAATATATTGCGGGCTCCATCTTTCATGAATGATAATAATCATTATAACAATCGTTTATCATCATTCACGAAGATATAATTATTGATTTTCAGTTTCCTCTTCCTGCTCAAATAATGCCTCAACATATGCTACAGCATCAAATAATTGAAGGTCGTCAATCTTTTCCCCTACACCTATAAAGCGTACCGGTAGGTTAAGTTCATCGGTTATGGCAATCACAATTCCGCCTTTCGCCGTACCATCCAATTTCGTTAATATCAACCCTGTAAGCGGAGCTACTTTTGTGAACTCACGCGCCTGTTGTAATGCATTCTGCCCTGTCGTTGCATCAAGTACAAGTAATACCTCATTGGGGGCATCCGCTTTGTTTTTCTTCATTACCCGACTAATTTTTTCAAGCTCGGTCATAAGATTTGCCTTATTGTGCAATCTGCCTGCCGTATCAATAATCACGACATCGGCATTTCTTGCCAATGCCGCATTCATGGTATCATAAGCCACAGCCGCCGGATCGGCTCCCTGATGTTGCGTTACGATATCAACACCCGCACGTTGCGCCCATATTTCCAACTGCTCGTTTGCCGCAGCTCTGAATGTATCTGCCGCACCGATAATAACTTTTTTTCCGTGATTTCTGAAATTGTTCGAAAGTTTCCCGATTGTGGTAGTTTTACCTACGCCATTTACGCCGACTATGAGCATAGAATATGGCGCACCTTTTCCGGTTAAGGCATAATCAAGGGGTTCCCAATCTTTCTGAGCTTTTTCAAATATGGATAAAATCTCTTGTTTTATCAAATCATATATTTGCTCGGCATTTTCATATCGTTCCCTTTTAACAATCTCTTTGACATTACCGATAATTTTTGCCGAAGTTGCCACTCCAATGTCAGATGTAATGAGAATTTCTTCCAGTTCATCGAGTAACTGTGCGTCAATTTTTCTTCCGGCACCCAGTACTTTTTTCAATTTGTTTACAAGTGCCGTTCTGGTTTTTTCCAAACCAGTCACTAACTTATCAAATCCGACCGCCTCGAAAACCGAAGAAACTTTTGCTTTTATTTTGTCAAAAAGACCCATGAAAATTTGTCTTATTTATTGAACAATATGTCTATACAATCTATTACCATATACAAACAGTGAAATTGCCATAAGCAAGCATGCCCAAGCCAATGTATATGGTTCTATAAGCGGAATATCTATCACATGTATAAGCAATGCAAAAGCTATTGCCACAACAGCCGCTTTTCCTGCAAACAATGAGGGTAATACAAAATTGTGTTTTTTGGAGTACCATGCACCTACTATCATAATAAGTAAATCCCTACCGATAACAACAGCTACAAACCACATCGGTATTACATCCTTTATTGAAAGAATGATTACCCCTGTGCCGACAAATACTTTATCAGCAATCGGGTCTATAACTTTGCCCCATTCGGAAACCTGATTCATTTTTCTGGCAAGATAGCCGTCTAATAGATCGGAAATATAAGCAGCTATACCTATAATTATAATTGCAAAGGTGTGTAACTCCCATAGATAATATGCTAGAGGAATTGACAATAACAAACGCAAAAAACTTATGCCATTAGATAATGTCCATATCATGAAATCGGCTCAATAGAGATAAACAGGATAGTACACCGCTTCGTTTTCAAAGTGCAAAATTACGGTGTAACGACCTCGTGCCCATCCCTTTGTCGATATTTCTTCGGATTGTGCGGATAATAACTCAGAAGATTGGATGCCAAAAAATGACCTGACATCAGAATAAACTAAAATCCCGTAGCAGTCATATATCTTAATTTGTATATCCTCCGACGCGTTCACAATATTAGGTGCAACCGAAACGGTAAAAGCATCGCTGCTCGGATTCGGATAAGGTGGGGCGATATAGTAAGAGTTGCCCGCTCTGGTCATCCGTACATGTAATGGTATCTCACATTGACTACTAAACACGGTGTCACCAAGTATTTGCACGGAACTGTTCAAAGCAACTCTGTTAGGTCGGCATGTATCTTCCACAATTAAAGTATCAGTATGAAACCCTATCGTGTCGGCAGTAAAACATAGCGTCAAATCCTTTTCCTCATTCGGAGCAATCACTAAAGGAAATTGCGATGGAGGTATGGAAAACGAAACATTATGTATAAGATACGGTGAGGGTGTAATACTATATGGAGCATTGTTTTTTACACGAATAGTTTTACAATATACCTTTCTAGAAACTACGGAATCGAAAACAACTGAGTTTTTATCGCTTAATAAATCGAAAGTCAGATTATTATTGATATTATACACTATAATTTCAATGCTATCGCTTGCTCCGTTACAGCCATCCGAATCGTAAGCTTTAACTGTGTACTTACCACGTTCTTTAATCACAACTCTTTGTGTTTTTTCACCATTACTCCATTCATACCGTGCAAATCCGTCAGTTGCTGTAAGAATGGTACTATCGCCGGTACAAAATATAATCTTTGCCAAAGGTATAATTTGCGGTTTTATCGGTTGTTTTTTTATAAACCGGAGGGTATCACTTATAAAAGCACAACCATTGCTATCAATTCCGGAGAACCAATAGATGCCGGAATTCCAAATCCGTAATTCCTTTTCGATTGAACCATTAGACCAAACAGGTTTGAAACGTATCCAATCGCCCATTGAAATTAATGATGTATCATTATCACACAATACAGCTCTACCGGTTAATATCACTTTCGGTTTTAATTTGGGAAATATTGTTACCGATACTTTTGCTTGAACTTCAGTACAGTTGGATCGCTGATAAGCGTCAACGGTGTATTCGCCTCCCTTAGTAACAATTATTTCATCACCGAACTTTCCATTAGACCATTTGTAATTTTCAAAGCCGGCTTCCGCTGTTAAAATAACGGTATCACCTTCGCAAACAGGCATTTGTCTGCTGATGGTTATACGTATCGGCATGGGCGCTACTCTGCGGAATTCGTAGATATGCCTGCCGACAACCCATCCCCAATCACTATTGATAAAGAAAATATCATCCAAATCATCAGTCGGCTCAACACCGCAATCGAATGGTCGCCAATTTTCACCTGCATCGGAGGTATAAAGTACCGTTGCATTATATCCGCAGCCCCATCCTGTTTTTTCATCTAAAAGAAAAGTGCCAAACATATTGGCTCCTGTATTAAAGCGTATCCATGTATTTCCGTCATCCGTTGTAAAACGTAATTGACCACCATTGCCCCCACCCGTACATTCATTGCCCGAAGTTGGTACAAGAAACGATTCTCCGAGATTAGTAATTTCTTCTTGCCAATATCGAGGACCTGTGCTTATCCATGGTTGCCATGTTCTGCCACCGTTTATTGTTCTCCATATAAGTCCGCTGCTGGAGGCATATCCCAAACCGTTTTCTTCCAATAAAAGAGGGTCTGTAAGCCCCGATTCCGCAGAAAAAGCCTCAAAAAGAACCCAGCTATTACCACCATTCGTTGTACGATAAAAACGTTGATTTTCATTTCCGCAACCACCTCCCAAATACATACCCACATTTTCAGAAGTAAAATGACAACCCCATCCGAACGGGTCATTCGGCGGACTAACATTTCTCCACGTTGCACCTCCATCCACCGACTTAAAAATTCCTCCTGTGCCTGATGTATATCCTACACTTCTATTAAGGAAATGAACGCTTTCTAACATTCGTGTATTATCGAGCGTTACTCCCGACCATGTTTTGCCTCCATCCGTCGTGCGCAATACAGCACCATCTTGAGAAGCCATAGGTGGGTCGGTTGCCGCACCGGACACCCAACCATATAAGGAATCATTCGGTAAGAAATATACATCCAACCAATATGAACCGTTATACGGGAAAGGCAGAACCTGACGCTTCCACTGTGCCGACGATGAAGTCAGTATCAGAAAAACGGTGATTATATAGAGAAAGGTCTTCATGATACATTTCACAGATTGTGAACAATAGACCGCAATTCATAAAAAAAATTGTGCCTTCAGTTCGGTAAACTTCGCGAAACAAGATAAACGAAAGTGTATGCCCAATAAAGCACAAACAAACAAAAACCCGCATAGATTCCCGCAACCACATCATCGGCAAGAACCCACAATGCTCCCATTTTTTCATTCAGTAAGCGTATAGGATACGGTTTCCAAATATCAAAAAGGCGAAAAAGGGCAAAACCTATAGATGCCCAAAACCATGAAATAGTTACCGAAGGTAGCGCAAGTGTAAGCCACATCCCCGCAGCTTCATCTATAACTATACTCGGCGCATCATCTCCGATACGTTTTTCCATCGATGGAATTGCCCAAAACCCAATGAGAATGGCTACTATGGCAATCGTTAAATAAACGTGCCATGGCGGACTAAATGCAACAATCAATAATGCAGCAAGCGACCCGAAAGTGCCCGGTGCTTTCGGTAAAAAGCCAACACCGAAAAAACTTCCGAGAAACAAAG
Source organism: bacterium (assembly GCA_022844575.1). Taxonomy (GTDB): domain Bacteria; phylum Bacteroidota; class Ignavibacteria; order Kapaibacteriales; family UBA961; genus UBA2353. The sequence continues at coordinate 464 of JALHLL010000100.1, read as the reverse complement.
CGGAATAATCATGCCCTTCATTTGTAAATAAACGGCGTATTACCTCACGATTTGCACGAATATATTCTATCGTAGTCCAGACAGTATATGCCGTAAGTAAAGACATTACCCAATCGGTATAATCGGAATATAAAAGCATTACTATCTGATGCCTCAATTCATGAGAGATATCCGCCGTCGAAGCAAAATGGAGAAGTAATAGGCATATTATAAAAACCATTTGTATGAAGGTTTTCACCTTTGCGGAAAATGATGTTTTTATAGAAAGTTTTATTTCATTCGCAAATAATCGTAAGAATGTGGTCAATACATCACGCATTATAACAATAAGTACCATCCAAAACGGTAGTATATTCATTGAAACAAATGCAAAGAAAGCAGCAGCTGTCAATATTTTATCGGCAAGCGGATCGAAGAAAGTACCAAATTCCGTGTGTTGTTTTTAACGTCGGGCACTCCAGCCG
>JALHLL010000099.1 GCA_022844575.1 bacterium | reverse complement strand
GATTTACAAAAAGCGATAGGATAAGAGGAGATATAAAAAGTAAAACCGAGAGGACAATAAGCTCCCGAATAGTTTTTTTTCTATCAAATTCGGTATGCCCAAGTCTTTTAAAAAGGATTAACAGTCTGCCGAAACCCACAACACAGAACAAACCGATTATGATATGAAAAATCATATTAACTTTCTTTTACGAATCATTGATGAAAGAACGGGGGGTGTTATTAAAGTAGTCATAATCACTACAATGACAATAATGGAAAAAAGTTCGTCATTCACTACACCGAGTTTTTTTCCTGCTGCAGCAAAAATCAACCCGACTTCGCCGCGCGGAACCATTCCCCACCCTATCAGAAGTTTGTTTACACCTTTTCCGGCAACAAAACCTGATAGTAACTTACCAATAACAGCAACGGCTGTAACGGACAATGCAGTGAGAAGGATTGTTGGGTTTAACAGAACATCCAAACGAACATCAAGCCCTACGATAATAAAAAAAACAGGTACTAAAAAATGTCCCAATGGTTCAACAATTTCTTCAAGATGTTTTCCCGAATGTTCCTCCAAGACAAGAGATACTTCTTTTGCTATCGGATCATCCTTACCGCCTAATACTGAGGTTATCTTCGGTATTACCGATGGACCATCGAATGATTTGAAGAACACCTCGTCAAGTACCAATCCGGCAGTAAAAGCACCGACTATCGGAGCAAGTCCTACTAAATGAGAACAATAAGCAAAAACAAGGCAAATCATAAGTGCGAATCCCAACTTTGAGCCGGCGGAGTTGTTAATCCAAGCGATTACTTGAGCCGCCGGACGGCCTATATATTGACCTATAATAAGCCCGCCACCAAGAAATGCAATTGAAGTGCCTATTATTCTTAGTAATTGAAAAAGTTCAATAGAACCGGTTTGTACGATGGATTGCACTACGGAGAGTATAATTAGCCCGACAATATCATCAATAACTGCTGCGCCGAGAATAATTCCCGCTTCAGGTGTTGATAATGCCGAAAGGTCTTTAAAAACCCTTGCCGTAATACCAACGGAGGTTGCTGTAAGTGTTGCGCCGAGGAATAAGGATGCATTTGATATTTGTTGCGGAGTACCCTCGTTAAAAAGGAACGGAGCGACAACATATGCACCTAATATAAATGGCAATGCTACACCAACCAATGCTACGACAAATGCCTTTACTCCTATCTTTTTCATTGCTGTAACATTCGATTCAAGCCCGACCTGAAATAGTAAAAGTACTACTCCGAGTTCAGCCAAAAAACGTAATGTCATATCCGTCTTCATCGGCTCGAAGAACTCAATATGAGCCAAAGCCAAATTCCCGATTACAATTCCGGCTGTCAGTTCTCCCAAAACTGCGGGAAATTTGAACTTTTCAACAATGCTTCCGAGCTTCGAGATGAGCAGAATTATTCCAAGCCATAAAAATGTTTGCGCAAATGAAACATGTGAATCGCCTGTATCGGAAGCGTAAGCATTATACATACCGAACACTAGCGCAAAAATGAACGGTAAAATGAATCTGAATGAAGTTTTTCGTATCATAAAAATAGCTTAATGAATTATGCAAGTTTATGGAAAAAGCGGGAGAAAAAAAGTTCGTATCTTTGTTGCATGACTAGTAAAAATAAACCGATCGGTGTATTTGATTCGGGTATAGGCGGACTAACGGTATTAAAACATTTGCGTCGCTTAATGCCAAATGAAAGATTTATTTACCTTGGAGATACGGCAAGAGTTCCTTATGGGAACAAATCTCAAGAAACTATACGTATGTATGCACAACAATGTGCGGGTTTTCTTCGGTCGAAATCCGTAAAGCTCATTGTTGTGGCATGTAATACGGTATCTGCTACGGCATTAGAGGAAGTACAAGAATTTTCTCCCGTTCCGGTTGTCGGTATGATTGCTCCTGCCGCAAGGGGGGCTTTACAAAAAAGTAATAATGGTAAAATAGGTATTATCGGTACAAGAGCAACGGTCGCAAGTAATGCATATCAAGATGCTTTGAGAATTTTTCAGAGCATGATTCCGACGCGATCAGAAAAGATAACGGTAACATCGCAGGCATGCCCGCTTTTTGTACCGTTGGCGGAGGAAGGTTGGCAGGAACATGAAGCATCTGAACTTATTGCTCGTGAATATCTGAAAACATTTCTCAATGATGGAACCGATACCGTTATTTTGGGGTGTACTCATTACCCGATATTAAAGGATTTAATAGCGAAAGTATTACCTGAGCATGTTCAGTTGATAGATTGCGGTGAACATGCAGCTGAAATAGCAAAAGAAATTTTACAACATTCCGATTGTTTGGCAGATATGAAAATTCCCGATCATATTGAACATACACAATATTTTATTACTGATACAACTCCGAGTTTTTCGGTGATAGCTGAAAATTTCTTAGGTTATAAAGTTCCGCAACCTGAAAGAGTTATTATTGAGGTTTCGGAGACATTACCACCAATTACAGAAATCTATAGTTCTGAATTTCGTTATGGATAATAGAGAGGCAATAGCCGAGTTACATGAACGATTGGACATTGTTTCCACAAAGTATGCACGAAGTTTCTTACAAACGGTGGATATGCTTGTAGAGATTGTTACTGTTTTCGATAAGTACCATGAGAATAGTCACGTTTCATTCGTCGGAGAAAAGTCTGCTGCAGTTGCTCGATCGCTCACACTAAGCGAAAGGGAAATTTTTGAAATTGAGACCGCCGGTTATCTTCACGATATTGGAAAAATCTCCTTACCCCCTGTTTTCTTATCACAAATCTCGGCTGAATTGAATGCTTATGATTTTAAGCATTATGCTTCGCATGCTGAAACAGGACAAAGAATACTTAGTATGCACGAAGGGATGTTAAGCATTGCCGCTATAGTCGGACAGCATCATGAGCGATATGATGGAATGGGTTTTCCACATAAAAAAAGAGAGCAAGATATTCATATTGGGGCTCGAATAATTGCTGTTTGCGATTTTTATCATAATATGATGTTTAAAATGCGTGGCTCACGGCATGAATCCTATGGTTCAACTCCGCCACAATTATTGCAAGATGCCTTAGTAATAAAACATGCACAAACAATGTCGCTTATTAATAAGCGATCAGGTTCAATGTTCGATCCGCGAGTTGTTGCGGCATTTAATGCAATAATGGAAAATGAGCGAAGGCAACTTGCGGTAAAGTCATTCATGCGAGTGCCTATCAATCAACTAAAACCCGGAATGAGACTTGCCGAAGATTTGAGGACATCATACGGTTTGCTGATAGCATCTCAGGGTGATTTAATTACGGAAGCAAGTATTCCTAAACTTATGCGTTTTGCTGAGAATCGTGAAATTTCAATGAAAATTTTGGTTGTTATTTAATATGGCTTTTTTTGCTCTTAGAAAATTTCTTTATATGATTTTGGTGTTGTTAGGTGTAATAACATCATCATTTATAGTGAATTACGGATTACCCGGCGACCCCGCTCGCGTAATGTTGGGGCAAAGAGCCGATGAACAATCAATATTAGCTTTGAGGAAAGAATTGGGCTTGGATAGACCTAAAATCGTGCAATACTTCGATTATATCGGTAAGGTTTGTAGGGGTGATTTAGGGCGTTCATTAACAACAAATCGACCAATCTTAGAAACAATTTGGGAGAGATTTTCTGCAACAGCATTGTTAACTGTAACAGCTTTGTTCTTTTCAACATTTATAGGTATTATAATAGGTGTTATCGCATCATTGCATCAAGGCAAATTACTTGATACAGGCATTATGAGCATTGCGCTTTTGGGCATATCATTACCATCATTTGTCTTAGGATTAATACTCTTATTAATATTCGGAATTGTGTTGAACCTACTTCCGATTTCAGGATATATTGACAAGGGCTGGAATCATTTGATATTACCTGCTTTCGCCTTATCACTAAGACCTCTTTCCATTATTGCACGTGTAACAAGAAGTAGTATGTTAGATACTCTTGGTCAGGATTATGTGAGAACGGCAAGAGCAAAGGGAATTTCCGAGTTTAAAGTTATTACGAGGCATGCCTTAAGAAATGCTTTAAATCCGGTAATTACTACAGTAAGTGCTTGGTTTGCAGGATTATTAGCCGGTACATATTTTATTGAATTTATTTTTAACTGGCCCGGCATTGGAATGTTTACTATAGATTCAATTTTTAAATTAGATTATCCTGCTATACAGGGTTCAGTATTATTTGCGGCAGTAATTTTTGTTATAGTAAACTTTATTGTGGATATACTGTATGCTACAGTCGATCCGAAGGTTAAAATAGGGTAAAAATAGAAATGGCAAATAATGAAGTGCAGGGTAAAAGTTTATGGAATTATGCTCTTAGAAAATTACTAAGGCATAGTGCAGGTATTGTCGGTATCATATTGGTTTCAGTATTAACCTTAACGGCAGTATTTGCTGATGCTTTAAGTTTTTTCGATCCGACTACCCAAATTCTGGAATATTCGACCAAACCGGCCGGTTTTAGCGGCAATATTCTATTAAAACGTAATCCTGCACGTGAAGAAGTACCCATATACTTAGCAATCGAACAATATTCATTAAAAAATGATACTGTTTTCTATACCGAATTAACCGGTATCAAAAAAACAATACCAATCAAACAAATGTGGGGCGATAATGAAAGCGATTGGTATATAACACCGACTTATTATTTGGGAACAGATAATTTTGGACGAGATCTTTTAAGTCGTATCCTTCACGGGGCACGTATCAGCTTGGTCGTGGGCGTCGTTTCAGTTATTATCTCTTTAATAATAGGAATTATTCTCGGTTCGCTTGCAGGGTATTTTCGTGGCTGGGTAGATGGCATAATTCAATATATCATTACTGTTGTGTGGTCATACCCCACAATATTACTTGCGATATTATTTTCATCCTTACTTAAATCCGTAGATGACCTATTCGGATTCACTCTTGATGCCTTTTGGCAAACCTTTATTGTAATCGGTATAACAGGATGGGTGGAAATTGCACGTATAGTGCGAGGACAATTCTTCTCTTTACGCGAGATGGAATATGTTGAAGCGACAAAAGCGTTCGGTTTCTCTTCATTCAGAACAATTTTCGTACATATTTTACCGAATGCTTTCGGGCCAATTATTGTTGTTGCGACCGCAGGTATTGCAACTGCTATCGTTACGGAGGCAAGTTTAAGTTTTTTGGGTCTCGGTATTCAGAAACCGACACCATCATGGGGAATTTTAATACAGGAAGGTTATGGTTTTATTCAAGCAGGTCTTAACTGGGGTTTAACTGTATTCCCTTGTTTAGCTATGGGGTTAGCTGTTTATGGTTTTAACCTTCTTGGTGATGGCTTGCGTGATGCTTTAGACCCGAAATCAGTTCAGAGGTGATAGAATGGATAAAAAAATAATATTTATTGTCGACCCGAACAAAAGTCACAGAGATCGAATAATCAGTCTCTTAAATACAGGTTCTGATATTGAATTTAGAGAGTTCGATTCGGCATTACTGATGTTACATGTATTTAATACATTCATTCCCGACCTTGTAATTCTTGAACTTAATCTTCCGACCGTTAATGGTCTATCAACAATAAACTATATTCGTGAAACAGAAAGATTAGAAACGCTTCCTGTAATAATTTGCACAAATGATTATGCCCCTGAGACAAGAGCTATAGCAGATGAATTAGGGCACTTCGGTATATTCTTTTACCCCTTGGATGGAATGGAATTGCAAAGAAGCGTTCAATACGCATTATCATCCGGAAAATATATTAAACCGGTTGAAAAAGGCAAGATCGAACATGTAAACGATGAGAAAACAATTATAACATTAGACGATGATGTTTCTATAAGGGCTGTTTTTGAATCGATAATTCCAACAAAATTAAAACATAAGTGTATCGGTTTTGAAGACCCTTTGGAAGCTTTGGAAGAATTGAAAAAAGGTAGCTTAAAGCCCGACCTTCTCTTATTGGATATGAACATGCCTCAGATGGATGGGTTAACTTTTCTTCGTTCTCTAAAGGAGGAATACGGCAATAATTCTTTCTTGCCTGTTATCGCTTGCACAGCTGAAACGGATGCAACTACAGTGGCTGAATTTATAAAATTAGGCATAGTGGATTTTTTGGCAAAACCGTTTGACATTGATGTTGCTACGCAAAAAATTTCGAACGCTTTACAATTATAAAATTTTCTCGATGATTTTTGATTCGATTGATACTGTATTAAAAAAAAAATCACTCCCGCCGGTATTATTACTTTTTGGCAAGGAACATTTCCTTCGTGATGAAGCCATAGAGAAAATCTTGAGTCTGAATAGTCCCGATAATACGAACGATTTCGATATAGAAAAAATAGATGCTGATAACTGCAGCCAAGAACAAATTGTTGCAATGGCTTCTGCGCTGCCTTTTATGTCAGAAAAGCGTTATATAATTGTCAGGAACATAGAAAAATACGCTGTATCAAAAGCAAAAAAGAAAACTGAATCGAAATTTCCGCTTTTAAAATATCTTGAGCATCCGTCTGAAACAACGTTTCTCCTTCTCATCGCAGATTCAAATGATTTAGACGGATTATATTCTCAACTTAACAATGCTAGGACAAAAGAAAAAGCTGAAAAACGTTTGTCGTCACTAAAAGAGCCGTTCCATTTTCTTGTTAACAACCATTTTTGTGTAGAATTTGCCCCTCTCCATGAACGAGAAATACCTAACTGGTTAACAAAACGTATGAAAAATGAGGCGCGCGATATTACGCCTGAAGCTATAGATATTCTTACTACCAAAATAGGTACATCCCTTCGCGATTTGCATAATGAAATTCAAAAAATTGCAATTTTTTCACCGGAAAAGAAAAAAGTAACAGCCGAAGATGTATTGAATGTTGTCGGACAGTCACGAACTCATAATATCTTTGAGCTACAAAAAGCGGTCGGTGAAAAAAACAGTTCCAAAGCACTTGATATTATGCTACGAATGGTAAGAACCGAAAAGAATGAGATACTTATTATCACGATGCTAACCCGATATTTTACTGTACTGTATAAGTTGGTTGAAGCCGTGACAGGAACAAATAATACATTTGAACTAAGTCGTGCCGTTGATATAAATTCTTATTTTATCCCAGAGTATTTGTCCGCGTTAAAACATTATACCCCTTCTCACATTGCTAAAGCTTTTATTGCATTACAGGAAGCCGACATAATACTTAAATCGACTAACTCGAAATCCGAGGTCATTATGCAGAAGATGATATTAACAATTATCGGTAATCGCTAAATGTTTACATTCGTTTATAATGTGTGTTTCTTTTTTGCAAGGATTTTTCTTCATATCATTCATCGGAAAAACCCGAAGTATAAAGCCAGATTAGAAGGAGTAGTACATACTTTTAGCAATATAGAACAGTTTAACAAAGAGCATACCGGTAAATTTATCATATGGATACATGCAGCTTCATCCGGTGAATTCGAGCAAGCAAAACCTATTATAGAACAGATTAGAAAAAACAGAACTAATGTTGCTTTTTTTATAACTTTCTTTTCGTCATCAGGTTACAATTCACATAAAAATTATTCATTTTCTGATTGCGTTTCGTACCTACCTTTGGATACAGGAAAAAACGCGAAGAAATTTGTGAATACGCTGAAGCCCGACTGTGTTATATTTATTCGCTATGATTTATGGTACAATTATATTCGTACAATAGCCAATAGTAATATTCCTATATATTGTGTGTGTGCAACTGTCTCGGAAAAGGCGATGAACAATCCCTTCTATCGAATGTACTTAAAAAAAGTGTTTATGTACTGTACTCATATTTTTTGCGTAAATAAAGAAGAAGTAGGGAAATTATCCGAGATTGCCCCGAGAGCAAATGCTGAACTTTCTTCCGACACAAGGTTTGATAGAATCATTTCAATCGTTGAACAGAATATCCCCCTCATTTTAACAAAAGAACATTTTGTTTCAGAAAAACCTATAGTAGTTGCTGGAAGTACATGGCGCGAGGATGAACATCTATTTTTTCAATACTATTTAAAGCATAAGGAAAATCTACCCGTTTCCCTTATTATAGTTCCTCATGAGCCGACTCATTCCAACCTTCAACGACTTAAAAGTATGTTTCCTGTCGGAGTATTATTAAGTAGTATCGAATCCAACCCAAACCTCCTTCAGGGTAATAGTCTCTCGATTGTTATAGTTGATTCTATTGGGAAGTTGCTACGGCTCTACGCTTTAGGTGATGCCGCTTATATAGGTGGCGGATTTGGTCATGGTATTCACAGTACTGCGGAACCCGCAGGATACGGAATACCTTTGTGCGGCGGAACAAGAATCGAAAGGTCGCCCGACGCCGTACACTTAAAAAAAGAAAAAGCACTCACTCTTATACAGAACACAAGCGAATTAAGACAATGGATAGATATTGTTGTAAGGAATAAAGAAAATCGTTTGCAAAAGGGTTTTCTTGCAAAGAATTATGTATTTTCAAGACGTGGAGCCACAATTCAGATAATAAAAAAAATTGAGAAGCAATTTGAGGGAAATAATACGAAGTTTATTCAGGAATAAAAGTTCCTGCACGAGCATGAGTTTTTTCGAGTATTTCTGCACAGAAACTATCAACTGAATTTTCAGGTATTTTACAGAAAAACTCAACTATATCACGATAATCCGACTCATTAGAAACAGAATACTTATCAATAACTGTTTTTACTGCATTTATATCTTCATAGGTACATAAAACCTTAACCGTAATCGTACAATAGACCGGAACCCTATTACATACTTTTAACAACTCCTCGGCGGCATCCGAATACGCTCTTGATAGTCCTCCAACTCCAAGTTTTGTTCCACCGAAATATCGTGTTACGACAAGAAGTATATCGCTGAGATCATATTTCTGTACCATAAAAAGAATGGGTTTTCCGGCTGTCCCGCTCGGCTCACCATCATCCGAAAAGCGAAAGTCAAAGCCATTACGTCCTAATCGGTATGCATAACAATTATGTGACGCATCGTAATGCTGTGACCGAATTGATGAAAGATTCTCCATAGCTTTTTCTTTTGAATTTGCTGGAAAACATGTCGCAATAAATCGTGAACCTTTTACAGTGATTTCGTTTCGTATTTCTTCAGCTATTGTAAAGTAAGTATCTATATTATTTGTCACTAAACTAAGTCCTATATGAATATTGGCATTGTTTGTTATCCTACTTATGGCGGAAGCGGAGTAGTTGCTACCGAATTAGGTAAAGCACTCGCAACGCGAGGACATCAGGTTCATTTTATTACCTATGCCCAACCGATGCGTTTAGACCGTTTTCAGGACAATTTGTTTTACCATGAAGTGGAGATTCCGAACTATCCATTGTTTGAATTTCAGCTTTATTCACTTTCTTTAGCAAGTAAAATAGCAGATGTTGCACGTTTTGAGAACCTTGATATTATACATGCACATTATGCAATACCACATGCAGTAAGCGCATTCTTGGCTTGTCAGATTTTGGGTGAGGATTCAAAACTTAAGACGGTAACTACATTGCATGGAACTGATATAACCCTTATTGGTTTAGACCCGGGTTTCCTGCCTCTTGTTCGCTTTTCGATAGAAAAATCAGATGCAGTTACTGCGGTTTCCCGTTTTTTGGCCGAAAAAACTAAAACAGGTTTCAATGTGAAAAGAGAAATCAGTGTAATCAATAATTTTGTTGATACGGAATTGTATAGCAGGCAACCCTGTACCCCGTTCAAAAGACAAATCGCTCCGAATAATGAAAAAATCTTGATGCACATTTCAAACTTTCGACCAGTGAAGCGTGTTGCGGATACAATCCATATTTTCGCAAAAGTACTTGAAAAAGTTCCTTCCAAATTAGTTTTGGTCGGCGATGGACCCGACCGTGTGGAATGCGAGCGTTTAAGCAGGGAAATCGGTATATCGGATCATGTACGCTTTTTGGGGAAACAATCCGCTCTACCGGAACTTTTATCGAGCGCAGATTTATTTTTACTGCCAAGTCAATCGGAGAGTTTCGGACTTTCTGCGCTTGAGGCAATGAGTTGTGGCGTACCTGTGGTAGCAACAAGTATGGGCGGAATACCTGAGGTTATAGTTCATGGCGAAAATGGGTATATTGCCGAACTTGGAGATATTGAACGGATGGCTAAATATGCCGTAGAGTTGTTGACGAATGGCAAAAAATGGCAAGTTTTCTCAGAGAAAGCTCGTGAGAGAGCTGTTTCCGAATTTCGTACAGATTTAATTGTTCCTCAATATGAGGAGTTATATCAATCAGTAATTAACAAATAAAAAATACTATTATTTACAGGAAAATATTCATGAAATCTTTTAATAATTATATCGGCGGCAAGTGGACAGATGCGAGTGCAAATTCTCGATTCGAAAATATCAATCCGGCTGATAATACTGAAATATTAGGGTTGTTCCCTCTTTCAAATCAAAAAGATGTTGATGACGCGGTTACGGCAGCACATAATGCCTATAAACATTGGAAATTAATGCCTGCGCCTAAACGTGGTAATATACTTAGAAAAGCCGGAGATATATTTGAAAGACGTAAGGAAGAACTTGCAAGAATTATGACAAGGGAAATGGGCAAACCTGTTTTTGAAACGCGTGGCGATATTCAGGAAGCTATAGATACCTGCTATTATGCAGCTACGGAAGGAAGACGGCTTTTCGGCTATACCGTACCCAGTGAAATGGATAATAAAATGAATTTATCGTTTCGTATGCCTATTGGGGTATGCGGAATTATTACCGCTTGGAATTTTCCTATTGCCGTACCCTCATGGAAAATCATTCCGGCACTTGTTGCCGGTAATACGGTAGTTTTTAAACCGTCGGAAGATTCTCCCGAATCGGCAGTAGTCTTCGCTGAAATTCTCGAAGAAGCAGGAATTCCTGCCGGCGTATTTAATGTTGTTTTCGGTAAGGGAGAAACCGGTGCCGCTTTGGTGGAACATCCGCTTGTATCCTTAATCGGATTCACCGGCTCTACGGAAACAGGTAAAAAAATTGCAGGACGGTGCGGAGAATTAAATAAAAAATGCTCACTGGAAATGGGTGGTAAAAATCCGCAGATTGTAATGGATGATGCAAATTTGGATTTGGCAATGGAGGGCGTTTTATGGGGTGCATTCGGCACTACAGGTCAGCGATGTACAGCAACATCTCGGCTTATTCTTCATGAAACAATACACGATGAGTTTGTTGCAACGTTAAAACAAAAAGCGGAAGCATTACAGTTAGGCAGTGGTTTATCTGAAAGTACGCAAATGGGGCCTGTTGTTAATAAAAAACAGTTGGCAAAAATTGCCGAATATGTTGAAATAGGAATGAATGAAGGTGCTACTCTCGTAACAGGCGGCTCACCCTCACATGACCCTCAATTACAAAATGGTAATTTTTATTTACCTACAATTTTTACGAATGTTACTCCGCAAATGAGAATATTTAATGAGGAGATTTTCGGGCCCGTTTTAAGTGTATCGAAAGTGAACTCATTTGAACAAGCGATTGAATATGCAAATCATTGTACATATGGGCTTTCATCATCAATTTTCACTTCCGATGTACATAAATCATTTATTGCTATGCGAGAACTCGAATCAGGCATTACTTATATTAATGCACCAACCATAGGAGCGGAAGCCCACATGCCCTTCGGCGGAATTAAGGGTACGGGAAATGGTCATCGTGAAGGAGGTTGGACAGTGTTTGATATATTTACGGAATGGAAAACAGTTTATGTAGATTATTCAGGGCAATTACAAAGAGCTCAAATTGATAATCAAGACTAAAACAATAATTGTAACCGAAATCGTTTAATTCGATTAGTCGGCTTATTTCCGTAAGCGGATAAGTATTATTTCAATATATACTATTTATTACACTCATTATTTACTCTATGACCGATAGTCAGGAAGCAAAAAGAGAATTGGCAATCGCAATTTCAGTCGTACAAAAAGGATCAGACAGGAATTTAGTACTCGAACATC
>JALHLL010000098.1 GCA_022844575.1 bacterium | reverse complement strand
AAATGTTGTGTAACCGAAATATCCGCATGAAAGTATATAACTGTTCTTCTGTACCTTCGGAATAGAAAAAAAACCGAACTTATTTGTATAAGCACCGCGTAGGGGTTTTAAGGTCAGAGTATCTTTATACAGTTTTACCGTTGCTCCTATAAGAACTTCACCCGAAAGAGAATCTCGAACGATACCCGAAAGGGTATGGGTATTTTGAGCCGATAGGTGAATCGGTACACTTACAAAAATGACTGCTGAGAAGAATATGTTAAAAAGTAGTGAAAGTCCTTTATCAAACTTCATCGTATTATTATATGGTGTTCATAGCCGCACGGTATTACATTACTAACATACATAACTCAAAAATAGAGCATTTTGCCGAGCTAATTTTCTTAGGATGCAAGCCGTGTAAATTATTCCCACTGCACCGTTACCCATACATCTTTATTTCTCCCCCTATCATCAACACATGAAATTTTCAAGCTCCCTTCTTTTTCGGGAGTAAAAAACACTTGCTCGGAAGCAGGTGCCGTGCGTATGAAACGGTCATTCACATACCAATGTAATGCCCTGCTATCGGCATTTGCAGCCGCTTTTAATAATAAAGCATTCTCGGCGGTCCTTTCAAGAATATAAGTTGCACCGTTGGTGGGTGAAAGTATGGAAGGCGGTTTACCGGAGAATATGCGCGTACATTGCGGATTGTGCGGAGGTATCTTTTTATACTCAATATGTTGCGAGTCGTAAAATACCGACAATTCGGGTAAAATATCAGGATAATACACTGATATATAACCGTTTGCGGGTAAACATGATGTACAATAACTCACCGAACTATCGGGGGCTATTTTTACCTTAACAAGATGACGACATCCTATATTCGATGAGACATTCGGTATATAGGTGTCCATTATCGTCTGTTCACAAAATGATTCGGGTGGCAAACCGCTTTCCGAACACACCAATCTATAGGAAAGATTCGAAGGTTTGGAATACCATTCGTTTTTGCCATTATGTTCAATCAAATTCATGATTTCGAACAATAAGGGTGTTGCAACATTAGCCCCTTTTATTTCAGGTTTGCCGATACCGCTAAAATTGCCGAGCCATACGCAAACTGTATAGTTTTTTGTGTATCCGACCGACCAAGCATCGCGCCGCCCATAACTTGTGCCTGTTTTCCATGCACATTGCGGCACATGTATGCTGTGCATCGAGAGATCGGGTATATCGGGACGTTCGGGTTTAGTAAGGATTTCGGTCACCATATATGCAGCTTCCTTACTTATTATTCTTTTCATACTCTTCGTTTCTTCACCGGCTCTGAAACGTAATGGAGCCCAAGTTCCGCCATTGGCAAACATCGAGAACATTCCCGCCAATTCTTCGGGACGGATACCGCAGCCGCCAAGTATTAAAGAAAGCCCCAAATTCTGTTTATCTTTTTCTATTTGCTTACATCCCATCCGTATCAATCCATCCGTGATACTGGCTTTTCCCAATCGCTGCATTGTTGCAACGGCAGGAATATTAAGAGAATATGCCAAAGCATCTTCAGCAGAAACCAGTCCTCTAAAAGTATTATCGAAATTTTCCGGTACATATCCCTCAAAATTTGTGGGAACATCCGCAATCATTGTTTTCGGTGTTAATAGTCCCGCATCAAAAGCAAGAGCATATACAAGGGGTTTTAAAGTACTACCGGGTGAACGAACGGACTTTACACCATCAACTTGACCATGATGCACATAATCCGAAAAATCGGGATTGCCTATATACCCTATCACTTTTCGCGTGGAATTTTCAACAACAATAATCGCACAATTATTTATATCCCACAATTTCCATCGCTGCACATAATTATATGATAATGTCTGTATTTTTTGTTGTGTCGAAAAATTGATTGTGGAACGTACTGTCGGTTCAGAAATCATTTGATTGCGTAAGCGCAATGCCAAATGCGGAGCCAAGCGCGGCACAGGCAAACGTGAAGCTGTTAATGGTTCGCGCAAAGCATCCGAAATATCATCATCGGAAAACATCCCCTTTCCTCTGAATTTTTCCAACCATTTATTACGTTCCTCTTCAATACGTTTATTATTTTTTCCGAGAGCAAGCGAAGTCGGACGGTTCGGAATAATGGCAAGAGTCATAATTTGCGCCGGTGAAAGATTTACGGGCGAACAACCGAAAAACAACATGGATGCGCTTTTCATACCCTCGACATTTCCGCCATAAGGTACAAGATTGATATACATTTGTAATATCTCATCTTTGGAATAATGCCATTCTAATTGCACGGCTCGAAACATTTCTATCAATTTATTGGCAACCGTTCTTTTTTTCGGCTCAAGTAATCGAGTCACTTGCATTGTAATGGTCGAAGCACCGGATGTCACCTTACCGGAAAATATATTATTCCAAAAAGCACGCAATACGGAAACGGGATTGATGCCATAATGCCATAAGAACCATTTATCTTCTTTTTCGATAATAGTTTCCCTAAGGTCGGGCATAATTTCGTTTAACTCGGTTTTCATTCTCCATTTATGGTCATCGCTCAAAAAAACATGGAGCGGTTTTCCATTCTCCGCCATTATTATTTGCGAATAAGAAATAGGTTGATGCGGAAATGGGAAAGCGGTATCGAGAATAAGAAAGAGTATCAATGTAATGACAAAACCATATACCGTATATTGGCAGAATCGAGGTAATTTTATGAATGATGAATACAGTAAACGCAGTCGTTTCCGAATTTGTTGTATATAATTCGCCATTCTCATATTTGTCAGCAAAGGTATTTGCACTCTTATACTATATATTGTAAAATATTATTCCTTTTATACCATATATGACCATCGGATTGCGCTATCGGATGATATTCGCTGAACAAGGAAACAAAACGCTCATCCTGACTATAATACTTAAAAATATCAAAATTCGGTACGGAAAAGAAGAAATTATTACCCGGTTCCGAAACTATAATTATATCCGGTTTTTTTGTGATAAGCTTATGAATAATGTCTTCAAAAAACATTTTCTCCAAGCCGAACATTTCATTCGGTTTTTTATACTTTATCGCCGTATCGCTTTGGTTTGCATTATTATAAAAACTTCCAAGATACCATAATGTATTACAGCCCGTTATATCTTTTACATCCGTATTCATGATTGGCGGATACAAAGGTTGAGAATACGTTGATAACTTGAAAATCGTTTTTATCTTTCCATGCGAGGTAAGTGTTCGTTCAGTCCTTCTCGACATCGCAGTAGGTGCATAGTCATCCTGATTATCAACCAATAATGCAGTTGCCGTTTGCAGTTGTCGTAAAAGAACAATCACACATAATAATACAAAGGAAGTTTGACGAAGTTTTACAAAATACTTATTCTCCGATACCCCAAAGCGCAATGCTGCAACCGCGAACGATATAACGGCAAATGTACCGCCCGCTTTTATATGATAATCGAACCCTTTCATTTGTATAACCGCACATAAGAGTAAACCTAATGCACTTACAACAAGTACCTCATGCAACATTTTATACTGTTCTACTTTTCTGAACGGATAAAGTAATAGAACGGAAAGATATACTATAAACGATATTTTATGTTTAAGAATAACGTCAATCGGATTCACACCGAGTATTGCATTTTGTCCGGCATAGGTAGAAACTGCATAAGAAGCTATAACAAGATAATCCGATAAGTGATATATCACAATACCGCCTGTCATAATACCACCTGCCACAATACCGATTAGCAATGATGCGCTTACCTTATTTGCTTCACGTCGTTTAAGAAAAAAATAGGTCTCGACAATAACAAAAACGAATAAAAAATACGGCTTAACAGATGATCCGACCATCAGAAAAAAACCGATAATAAATTCGAGAAATTTTGAAGGTAAGGGAGTTGTACCGATACTTCGCCGCAGCACATAAGGTATAAGCATAATACAAAAAAGATGCTCTCTTTGCCCGAAGTCATACATCTGAAAATTAGTTAAAGCAAATAGTGTTATACATAAAAACATAAATGCTTTCGATTCTTCCCACTCCTTCCCATTCTTTATAATCCGATGACACAGATAGAAAGAAACCGAAACAAGCAATATGAAGAATATAGCCAATATCGTACTATCGTAATGAATATATTGCGCTATAGAAGCCGGAATAGCTGATAGATACCAGATGATAGGGAAATTAAAATCAATGAAATCAATATACGGTTTTTGCCCCTGTAGAATGGCTTTACCCATCTGATAATTAAAAGCAACATCAAGATTGTGATAATGTACAGATATTCTATAGAATGTTTGTGCAAAGGTGAAAATGATAAGAGCGGTAAAAAGTACGGTATATCTATTCAGTTTCATCAACTCAGCTTTCATAATACACTACCGTTCCGAATGTAACCCCCGATGCACGTTCGCGTTCATCCCATTGTTTATAGTCAAGCAGCATACCTTTTTTCGGTTGTAATGTTTCCAGCAACATATAATTGGGCGAACAACCGCATATTTTCCATTTATCTTTTACTGTAGCTATCCGGCGGAAAAATTCACCGGAATTACAGTTTTGCAATGATTGTAATAATTGCATATCGGCTTCTCTTACTTCATCGAACTTACTCATGGCATCATAATCATCGCCGAACTTTCTGCCTATATGCGCCAAATCGCCGCTTGAAATATAGAGTGCTTTTTTCCCGCTTTTATGAATAGCCGATTGTACTGCTTTTATAAATTCGCTTATTTCGGCATATTCACTCGGCTCTTTATCCTTTTCCATATACTTATGAAACGATGTCACTAAAACAGGCACTATCGTAAACTGTTTATTGCTCCATATCGTTTGTAAAAAAGGCAATTCCAATTCAATGGAATGTTCCGGTTTATGTGCCATATCATTATGCGTAAGCGGAAAGGGATAGTGCTCACGTATAGATTTAATAATTTCTCTATCGGTGTTTACCCGACCCAACGGGGTTATAAAGTCCTTTTCGGTAAGAACAAACAAATCTTCCCACCAATAATGTGAAGTCGCAAAAATGACAACAACTTCAGCATCCGAATTCTCTATTGCCTTAAAAGCAGGTGCATACGATTCCGCACCTACTCTATAATCAATATGCGGAACAATGATTCCGCTTATTTCATTGTTTCCCTCAATGGCAGTGCATGATTCCAATAATCCTTTGATATAGACGGAAAGTTGTTCCGCATCAGCTGGATAAGAACCACCCGCACAAATCGGCATTCTTATTTCCGAAGAACTATATGCTTTTATTATTTCACTTTTTTTGTTCTCGAAATCGGCACTTTCCAAATATCCGAACGCATCTATCTGTTCAATAAATCCGCATACAAATGTAATTTCATCATCGGTAACACCTTCACCGAACAGTTTTTTCGCAATTTCCTGAACCGTTGTCGTATTATTAAACAACTGCACTGCTTGCACCGCCTCATATGTCAGATAAATACCATCATCGGCATAGCTGAAAGTATCATAAGCATATACTTGCGCTATACCATTATGAATAGTGTGGGTTATTTGTACATCTTTACGGAAAGAAGGTACTTGCGTTTCCGGTACATATTTCATTATATTTTATTTATCATTAGGTACAACATATGTGTTCGCATTTTTCAGCGCGTATAATTTCCACCATGGGGTTTGAGGCGAAGCATGATGCTCATAATGATAACCGAAAAAATAACAAGTAAGCATAGCCCATATATGGTTTTTTCTTAAGGTTCTTGCATTATGCGGCTCCATTGCCGATGTGTGCGGCTTTTTATGCGGACGATATGTGCCGAAATAAAATAATTGCATTGCGCCGAGTAAAGCAGGCATTACCCATAAAAGCAAAATTCTTTCATCAGAATAACGAAGTGTAAGAATATTAAATATACATGCCATTATCACTAATTGGAGAATGGTAGTATAGCGGTACATGAATACACAAAACCACAAGAAAAAGTTCTGCGTTGCAACATAGTCGGGGTCATTATGGTCAGTTGGGTGTATATGATGTTCGCGGTGTTTTTTTTGCAGACGTGAGTATGATAAACCGGCAAACAAAAAACTTGCTATCGTCCCTATTATTATATTCCCTTTTTTACCTTTCACCACCGTACCGTGTATGGCATCATGAGCGGTAATGAACAATCCTGTATATAAATATGCCTGAACAAGAATGTGAATATATAATAAAACCGAATGATAATCTATAGCAACAAATTCGAGTATATATATTTCATGAATGCCCCAAGCACACAGTATAATCATTGCTATAGATAAGCCCAACATAGTACATTACCTATTGTTTCGGGGGAAAAACTGTTCCATTATTGAAGTTCCTGAACATTCTTTCCTTCATATTCTCGAATCAGGGTTCTATATGAATCCTGTATTCGTTCGGGATTATGCGATGCGGTATTCAAATGAACCATGACGGTTTTTGCTTTTACAAGAATTGTTCCGCTATCGGTCAATCGAGCAATCTGTTCAAAACACAATGAGCTGTTCTTAATCCATGAAACACGTGTAAACAATTCATACTCTTGGTCAAAAAGTGCGGCATAGATATAGTCAATATCAATATGGGCTACAACAAAACGATGTTTGGAAACAAAGGTCTGGAAGTCCATAGGCAAACCCAATGCTCTGAAATATTCAATACGAGCTGCTTCCAACCAATACAGATAGACGGCATTATGCACAATGCTTTGTCTATCCACATCGTAACTGCGAACGCGCGTACGCAATACATGACGATACATTGAAAAATCTTCCTGATTACGTAATTGACGTTCATGATTTGATTGCGGATGATGATGTATTGAGGGAGTAACCGACATGATATTTTTCTCCGTAGATTTGGACTAACTATGTAGCCGCAAAATTACGGATTTGGCATTATAGCAATGGCAAAACAATGTTGCAACACACATAGCTTTTTATCGGATTTTCAGACCAAACAATGCACCGTAGATACGCTGTAACAATATTATATACTGTACACTTACGTTCCAATTTAGAACAATAGAAAACCCGTATTACAGGCAAGTATATTGTCAATATTTATGAAAACTATCTTTCCACCACATACAATTATATTCCGCTTATTGCCTACGTACTTATCAACCTATATTATTCCATGTGTTTTCCTTTGTTCTCTGTTTACTTTCATCGGAAGTACATCACAATCCCATGCCCAGCCGAATCGTACTTTCCCAATCGCAAGAACAGGAAAGGTTAGCGTAACCGATACTGCCACAATGCGCATAGCCGCGCGCAAATATTTTCTTAAGGGAATGGAGTATCGTTTGGTACGAGACTATGCTTCGGCTATTTTGGAATTGCAGTTAGCTTTGCGTTATGATTCATCGGCAACGATTGCTTATACCATTGCGCATAGTTATGCTCAATTAGGTAAAAAGGAGATCGCTTTAGAATACCTTGCCGTAAGCGTTCGCAGAAATCCCGATTATATACCCGCACTTGAATTACAAGCCGAATTTGCGATTGAAGATAATCGCCTGCTCGGAGCATTGGAAATTTATGAACATATCGTTGCTTTACAACCGCGAAACAGACAAAGCAGATATATGCTGGGTAGGATATTGGAATTCAATAATGAACAAAAAGCGATTACTATCTATAATTCTCTTATAGAAGACTTCGGCTCCGACGAACAACTTTTAGAGCGGCTTGTGTACTTATATCGTTCGCAGAATGACACAACTTCCTATGTCCGTACACTCGAAAAAATCCTCGATTCCGGTACGGATAATGATGTAATAACAAGGGAATATATTCAGCAATTAATACGATCGCGCAATTATGCAAAAGCGGTACAATTTCTTTCTTCTACCCAAGCATTAGGCAAAACAAATTCATTGCCCTCTCTTTTCAGCGCGGTAGCCGATAATTTCTTATCTCTCGATTCCTCCGCCCTTATTCACAACAAAGAAACAGTCTCGGCACTTTTGATATTAATAAAGAAGAATCATTTTCTTCAATGGCAATTACCATATGTGGCGGCAATGCTTTCCTATCGTTTAGGTGATAAAAAACAATCCGAGCAGTTTTTTTACGATGCCGAATTATTAACGGATTCACATGCGGAATTCTTGTTGGAGCAAGGTAGGTTTTATTCTCAAAACAATGATGATGATAATGCTGTCAATACCTTAAAAACAGGCATCACACTGTTTTCGGAAGATTATCGATTTCCCTTTTATATCGCGGTTATGTATGATAATATGCACAATAATGATTCGGCGCAAAAGTACTATTACACTGCTGTTTCAGTCGAGCCCAATCGTTCGGAAATTTGGGCGCAATTAGGCATATTTCACAATCGTAATCATAATAATCTTGCATCCGACACCTGTTATCGGCGAGGATTACTTCTTTCGCCCGAAGATGCGCTTCTTAATAATAATCTTGCTTATACCTTTGCTGAAAGAAAAATATTTCTTGACCAAGCACTTATTATGGCACGGAAAGCCGTTGCAAAAGAGCCGATGAATTCCTCATATCTCGATACATATGGCTGGGTTTTATTCCAAATGGGAAATTACGATAAGTCAATAACGCAGCTAAAACAAGCTCTTCTGTACAGCAATAGTGCCACACTCTATGAACATATAGGTTCGGCTTATTTGGAAGCGGGTGATTATACGGAAGCAAAACAAGCATTTAGTAAAGCATTGGAGCTTGACCCGAAAAAAATATATTTACAGCAAAAAATTGATGAATTAAAAAAGTAATATTCTTATGCCAATGCCTGCCGTAATTTGCCCGAAACCATATCCATAATCCACACAACAAAAGCAATCATCAATACCATTACGCCTACTTCCTGCCAACGAGCCAAACCCTGCGATTGCATTAATAAAGTACCAATACCGCCACCGCCTACCATACCGATAACCGTCGCCATACGTACATTTATATCCCAGCGATAAATAGTAAAACTTAAAAAAGGAATTAATATTTGCGGAACCATTGCAAACCACACAACCTGCAAAGGATGCGCTCCCGTTGCTTCAATTGCTTCAACCGGACCTTGGTCAATCGTTTCTATTTGCTCCGAATATTGTTTCACCAATGATGAAATCGTATGGATAAACAAAGCAAGCATACCGGCAAATGGGCCTATGCCCACCCACACGGAAAAGATAATTGCCCAAATAAGCGGCTCTATACTACGGGAAAAGTTAGCAATCATCCGTATGGATGAATAGATGGAACGTGTTATCCTATGCGACTGCATAACATTATGTGCTGCAGCAAATGAAAGTATAAAGCTTGGGGGCAAAGCCAATGCCGTAGCCAAAAAAGCAAAATAAATCGTTTCTATAATGGCAGAAAGTGCATCAGGAAAAATTGCCCATTGAGTCCGTATAGCGGCAATCCACTCCGAAAAAACAAATGCTTTTCCCGATAGCGGTACTATGATTGGATCGAAGAAGACTATAAGAGGCGACATGATACTTGCAAAAATTCTTGCCGCACCACTTAAACCGTCTGAAGAAAATAAATCATGTAATGATACTTTGGAAAGTATCCAAGCGGTAATTACGGAAGTAAGCACAAGCAACCAGATAATATGGTCGGTATATTGTCTTGCCGACGGCTTATGAAATGTTTGCCTTAACAAACGCTTACCCAGCGATATATCCGTAAAATGTGCAATGAAACCCCAGAGAATACCGATACAGGCAAAAACGGAAAACTCAGATAATGTTATGGGTTTAATATCATAGCCCATAAGGGCATGATTCCATACATAACGCACACCAACTGCACTTATGTACAAACCCGTAAGCGCATCCAAAACATAATGTTGAAGTATGGAAAAAACTGTATTCCCTTTTCTATATGAAGAATGTACCGCCATATATTCAGAACAAATGGTTATTGACCGAAAACATTATAAGTCCAAAAATACACTTTTCGGAAACGTTCTACCGCCATTAGAAAGGATTACGGTAATTTAGTAATCGTTCAATGTTGTTATATAATATCAAAAAGAGGTTCTTTCTATGCTTGAAATAATCATACCGTCAGTTATCCTTGCCCTTCTTGTATTTGCTTCGGTAAAAACTGTTACACAAGGTACGGTGGCAGTCATTACAATGTTCGGAAAATACCAAAGAATAATGTTGCCCGGACTTAACTTCAAAATTCCTATCATCGAAACCATCTACAAAAGAATTTCGATACAAAACCGCTCCTCGGATTTGGAGTTTCAGGCGATTACATCCGACCAAGCAAATGTGTATTTTAAAGCAATGATTTTATATTCGGTTCTCGGTCAGAACGAAGAAGTCATCAAAAATGTAGCTTTCAAATTCATTGACGAGAAAAGCTTTATGCAAACCCTTGTTCGTACGGTAGAAGGAACGGTACGTTCATTTGTGGCAACAAAAAAACAAGTTGAAATCCTCGCTTTACGCCATGAAATCGTTTCCGAAGTAAAAATGCACTTGGATGCAGGTCTCGAATCATGGGGTTTTCATTTGATTGACCTTCAAATCAATGATATTACATTCGATAAAGCAATTATTGAATCAATGGCAAAAGTGGTGGCATCGCAAAACTTAAAAGCTGCTGCCGAAAATGAAGGTCAAGCCCTTTTGATAACAAAAACAAAACAAGCGGAAGCGGAAGGTAATGCCATAAAAATAGCTGCTACGGCAGAACGCGAAGCACAACAATTACGCGGACAAGGTATTACATTATTCCGTGAAGAAGCAGCAAAAGGTATAAGCGTTGCGGCAAAAGAAATGAATGATGCCGGCTTGGATTCATCGCTTATTCTTTTTCAGATGTGGACAGAAGCATTAAAACATGTTGCGGAAAATGGAACAGGGAATGTTATTTTCCTTGATGGTTCGCCCGAAGGTATGGATAAAACGATGCGGCAAATGATGGCAATGGAAATGCCGAAAAGAAATAAACCGCAATCGTAATACATCCGCAAGAGAGGCGACCGTTTGGTCGCCTCTCTTGTAATAAATTCAATGTTGTATCATGATACTTTTCATTATCGTATCACCTGAAATCAGATACATACCGGAATTCCATCCGGCTGTCGAAACCGTTACTGTTGATTGTTCCGCACCACCCGTCCAAACTATTCTGCCCAAAACATCCGTAATGGAAATAGGCGTTCCGGTATATTGATTCATCCGAATTGTTATCATATCGGCGGCAGGATTCGGAAAAACGGAAATTCCCTCATTATCATTACTTTCCGGTTCTATGGAGGAAGTACCGTCAATGATGGTTCGTATCATTTGTTTTAGGCGGTAATAGGTAGGATAAGCAGCTCCCAAATCGCTTTTTATTGCTAAAACGGCAGCCAAGTTTCGCTTTTTATCATACCAAGGTGAAAAACCGAACTTACCCTGAGAACTTACTTCTTCAATCTCTTTTGTATTCTCATTAACAACCTCAATCCAGCATCCTATCCCATAACGGGTTTTCGATAAATTCTCATTTAAAAAGCCATATTGCATATATGGAGAAAAAGCGATAATGGCATTTCTTGTTTGATCGGAATTCATAACGGTTACCGCATTTTCAGAGAGAACCCTTTTATTCTTAAAAACACCGTTCTGAACCATAAGAATCGGGATATTGAGATATTCACGTGCCGTTGAAAGAACACCGCCGTCAATACGCGGATTATCCGTATCGAAAATGGGCGGAACATCAAAACTCGTTCTACCCATTTCGAGCGGCTTTGTCACATAATGAGCATAAAGGGAGTCCCAACATGTACCCGAAGGCAAATTCAAACCGCTTGCAATTTCTGCGATTCGTCCGGCTATGTGCATCGAATTTGAACCGTAATTCAAAAACTGTCCGGGTTTACCTACAAGATTTTCCTTCAATACTTCATTAACGCATAAAGAAAGAGTTATATCGGACTGCAAATCCTCAACACAAGCCGTAGGTCCCGTCAGATTGCCGGGGAATCCCGATGTATGAGAGAATAATTGCCTTACGGTTACTTTTGCTTTATCGCCCGTTAAGGTAGGAAAGAATTTTCCGCATGAATCATCCAATGA
>JALHLL010000097.1 GCA_022844575.1 bacterium | reverse complement strand
TGAAATACCGTTTTATTTCCGTTTTGTCGGGATGTTAGAGTTAAAGAAGATCCAACTCGTAAAAGTAGTCAACGATGAAAAATTATTTGCGAACAATATATCGAGAATATGCGACTTGAATACTATCGCAGAAATATAATAAGAATATTTTGCACTAAACATGTGTGTATAAGCCTGTCACAACGACTAGAATTCTCTGGAATTTTACGTATAAGATGCCAACACTTACCTTCTTGGGCGTTAATACAAATGTTTATTTATCAGGAGTTGTCGTTGAATAAGTCAATATCAACATTACAAGTACACCAAAACTATAAACAATTTCACTTATGACTAAAAGTTTAGAAAAATCAGATTTTGGGAGAATGTCTCCGTATCCTACAGTTGTAAAAGAAACAACACTAAAATATAAATAGTCTATCGCCGAATTACTAGCTCCGGTAAAGGCTGAAGGATCATAATGTGCAACTGTAAGGTAAATAGGAGAGTACCCTAACATTGTCACAAAAACAAGAGCTACGATATAAAGTATAATGTGCCTTTGGTTTATATTCGTATCTATATTTGGCAGTCTTTGATTTAAATTTCCCCATTGATAATCAAAATTAAAATATCGGAGGTATTTGTCAGAACTACCTAAATTAAACCTAATAGCAAAGGAATGGAATAACAGAACCCAAAGTGTTACAAAAATTGCACTTGCTAAAACATATAGTGTCAAATCCGATAAACATTCGGGAAAATAGGCTATAATACTTGAAAATAAAATTAGTACTGGTACTCTAAATAATTTACCAAGTCTCACTTTATTTACAAATCTTGAAATGGGAAAAGATTTTTTTAACTCTGCTTCACTAAACTCAGTAAATCTCGATGTAATAATTGATTGTATCAACATCTCTATTGTCTTAAGTAACAATAAGATTGTAAGAATCCAGCTTATTATGTTCATGCTATCAGTTAGATTTTTTGTTCTATACCCAACGCAGTCTTAACACAGTTTCGATCACAGAGAGGAATCGGTGAAGCAATAGCGTTACTCAACTTGATTGTCCAAAGTTACAAAGGTTTGATTAGGGGAAACAGTGCTGTAAAACACTTTAATATTTTGCATTAAAAACAATACATCTTTCACGCACTTGATAAGAAGGTAGAAATCTAAAATGTGTTCACCAATCTCAATATCTCGAAGTATCTTTTTAAGTGCCTTAGTCTTTTTTAAACCCCTTTTTTATACGATTCTCTATCAACATAAGTAATACTGTAATCAATAATACTATCGTTTATTGAGACTTTAAAGTTTCTCATATACGGATGCTGCCCTTTCACCGGAGTTGCATCAACATCACCAACAGGGCTTGCAGCTTCAAAACCAACAAGAAGTTCTTTTTTATCGGACGGATTAAAAAATTCATAATAAACCGATACATGAATGACCTCACCAACCTTTTTTATTTCCAGAATTTCTTTGCTAAGTGAAATTTCCGTTTCGTGCATTGGTATAAGGTGATCACCCGAAGCTAAGAATGCACCGTCATTTGCGGTAAGTAAGCAAACTTGCGTTAATAATAAAATGAATATTATTAATGGCTTTACCATTATTCCTCCGCCCACTCAAAAGCAGTACGAATTTGTTCCATAGAACATTGTGCATCTATCATAATACTCAATTTTATACGTGCTTTTTGTCCATTCATATAATCGGCAAAAATAATACCATTATCATGTAAGTGTTTTCCTGCTCCTTCATAGGCATATACTTTTTCAATACGCCCTACAGGGCAACGCGAAACAAGTATTACGGGAATATTATTCTTTACGGCATCAACCAATTCATAATAAACTGCCGGCGGAACATTACCCGCACCAAATGCTTCTATTACTATACCTTTTGCTCCTGCCTCTACCGATTGACGAACTAATCGCCCGTCCATACCTGCATAACAACTCAATAAGGGCACATATGCTTCAACGGTATTAATGGCATAGTACTCTCTATGCAAAGGTTTTCTGTAGAGCATAATGCAACCATGTGAGATTCTGCCTAATGGGCCGAAATCCAAACTCTCGAATGTATTCAATTCCGATGTATCGTTTTTACTCACTTCGCTTGCCGCATTAATTGTTTCCGAAAGACATACGATTGCACCATAGCCCTTCAATTTGGAACTTGCAGCCAAGCGTACACCTTCACGCAAATTTCTCGGCCCATCCCAGTCCTGTTCACTCGAATTTCTCATCGCCCCTATTACGACAATAGGTTTTTCGGATTTACATGTCAAATCAAGGAAATACGCCGTTTCTTCCAATGTATCCGTACCGTGCGTTACTACAATTCCTTCAATATCGTTTCTATTCAGTAATTCCTGTACTACCGCCGATAATTTCAGCATTATCGTAGGGGTGATGTGAGGTCCGGGGTATCTGCCGAATTCTATCGGCACTATGTCGGCAATTTCATGAATAGACTGTACAGTATCAAGAATTTCTGCCGCGCTTAATTTTGGTACTACTCCACCGAACTCCCTATCAACCTTCATGGAAATTGTACCGCCCGTAAACACTATGGCTACTCGCGACTTTTGCTGGTCAGACTCCATACTCATTCAAACCGATAATCATTGTTAATGTGCATTCTTTATCCTTTTACAGCGTAAATGTACTAATATCTTTCGTATTTTCGTAACATAATCGCGATATTTCATACTCATAACATTGTCCGGATGGCGAAATTGGCAGACGCGCTGTATTCAGAGTGCAGTTCCGTGAGGAGGTGCGGGTTCAAGTCCCGCTCCGGGCACAAGTCAATATGCACTTTCTTCAATAATATGAGAGTGT
This sequence comes from bacterium, assembly GCA_022844575.1. GTDB lineage: Bacteria > Bacteroidota > Ignavibacteria > Kapaibacteriales > UBA961 > UBA2353. The sequence continues at coordinate 9,329 of JALHLL010000097.1, read as the reverse complement.
TTTTTATGCCCTATTCTTCATAGATAGACATGGTTTTTCTATCCATTTTTGATATTATGGTTCATGCTCTAAACATCAATAATGGGCTTGAAGAATTTCTGCACCATAATCACAATCAATCGTATAATTCTCAATTACAGCAGGTATTATACATGATTCGCCTTGCGATATATATATCGTTTCAAAATCTCCACTTACCATAATCGAATTATCAATAACAGTCAGTATATGGGGAACAGACTTTCCTTTTGTAAATGACAATCTCCGGCTAATATTGAATATTTTGTTGAGTGTAAAATACTTATTTTCGGTCAATAAAGTTATCGAGTGATTTTCCAATTGCTTAGTCGGATATTCTTGCGGCAAATTTGGGCGAATATCATCAAAATTTGAACAAAGTAAACCTTTCTCCAAATGTAACTCGCGCGGCTTGCCATCAAGCCCCATTCTATCCCAATCATATAAACGGTAGGTGGTATCGCTTGTTTGTTGTAATTCATATAATACTATTCCGGGCCCAATAGCATGTACGGTTTTAGCAGGTACAAAAACGAAATCGCCTTTTTTTACATTAATATAATGAAGTTTTTCCTTTAGCTTGTTTTGCTCTATTGCCTTTCTGAAATCATCACCAGTTATTTGTTCCGAAAAACCATACATAATAACGGCATCGGGTTCCGCATCAAGAATATACCAACATTCCGTTTTTCCTCTCGGCTGCCCCTCTAAGTCTTGCGCTAATAAGTCATCGGGATGTACTTGTACCGATAACCATTCACGTGCATCCAAAAATTTAACAAGCAAGGGAAAATCACCACCCTCAAATTTGGTACCTGCTATTTCTTTCGGGAACTCACGAATAAGTTCTGCAAGTGTCTTATCTTTCAATAATCCGTTTATTACTTTATTTTTATCATGGATTTCCCATGATTCACCAATCGGCACATCGGGCGGTAATTGTTTATTAAGTACAGATTTCAAATTCCTACCACCCCAAACACGATTATGCAATTCGGGTGAAAAAACCAATGGATAAAATTCCATATTTAACGCTGTATAAGTAGTGAATAATTATAACTATATAAACCATGTGTAACTTTGGCAATATACATGCCATTAGGAAGATCATTAACCGACAATCCGATAATTTCCATACCTTGATTTGCCTTGTATGAATATTCCGCTTTAACCTTTTCTCCTTGTGCGGAATAAATTTCAATACTTACAAATGCAGGAATGTTCACCGAAAGAGTAAAATAAATTATATCCGAAGTTGGTACGGGATACGCGCTATGTATTATGAAAGGTTTTTCAGTAACATTCACAGTAGTTTGCAGCGGCAATAAAGGCGTGGCTATATCCTTTTTCTCTTTTTCCCCAGCTATGACCGTAGCTTGGGTTAAAAACTTTGAATTATTATTGACATAATATGATGAAAATACTTTTTCAATCTCTGATACAAATGCTACCGTATCCACGTGAAAAGCATCCGTTTGCGCGCGTTCGGGCACAATGTCAAGCAATGAATAACCGTGTTCCGTAATATCAAATGCTTTCATGTGCGGATTATTATTCCTCATTGTATTTACACCCGATTGAAGAAGCACGGATTTAAACGGCGCTAAAAATGATATGTTCCCGATTATTTCATCAAAGTTAGAGGATGAAATACTTGGTGTTACAAACTCAACACCTATAGAACCCTTCGATAATGAAGGATTATATTCTTCCTCTTTGAAGGCTATATCCAATGCATGTGTCGTATGGATGTCACCCGTCAAAAAAAACAATATTGTTTATAGAATTATCGCGAATAAAATCATGTAATTTATTACGTTGCGCCGGGAAATTCCCCCATGAATCGGCATTATACCCTGTTTCCAATGTTGATTTCAACAATGGAGTTATCGCTTGTAAAGTCGGATTACCTATAAATAAGGTTGTATCGAAATTTTTAAGACTAATTGGTGTAAAAAGAACCTGATTTCCTATTATTTTCCATTGCGCCGTTGAATTTTTCAGTCCTTCTGTCAGCCAAACAAACTGCTGTTCACTCATTATCTTTCTGGAAGGATTATTGAGCGAATCCTTCGAAGCCTGTGGGGCATTATCACCCAAGTTTACTACATGAATATCGCGGCTTTCCATTCGCGTATCTATCATAAATACTTCAGCCAAGTTTCCGTAGCGAAACTTTCTATACAGAATATCGGTATTTTCACGAATAGGCATCCATTCATAACAAGCTTTTTTTGAAGCGGCTAATCGTACCGACCATTCGCCTTCCGAACTTGGCGTATGATTTTGCGCACCGTCTTTATATGCATTATTTGCCGCTTCATGGTCATCCCATACATACAAAAAAGGATGTTGTTGATGTAAACGTCGTACATCAGCATCCAATCTGTGCAATGCATACCGAGCTCTATATTCCGCAAGCGATATTATCTCCTTGTCTTCCTCATAGTCGCGAACATTCGCCAATGAACCCGATGAAATTCTATTTCCATATTCATAAATATAATCGCCCAAATGTATAATCGCATCCAAATCATTACGCTCGGAAATTTTCCTATAGGCATTAAAGTAACCCGATGTATAATTACTACAGGAAACAAAGGCAAATCTCAAATGTGAAGCATTATCCGTTTGGGTGGTTTTGGTTCGACCTATCAAGGAGTTTTTACCGTCATACTTAAACATATAATAATATGTTGTTCCGGGCACAAGTCCATCGGCATCAACCTTACATGTAAAATCTTTCTCACTATTCGTACTTACTATACCACGGCGTACAATCATGGTCATTGCCGTATCTGTTGCAACAAACCACTCTACACTTATCGGGTCATTACTTGGCACGGTAACCCTCGTCCACAGAATTACTCTATCCGATAAAGGGTCTCCCGAAGCAACCCCATGATAAAAAGGTGCAAAACGTTCGTCTGTAAGTGCTTGCGCCGAACCAATCCTTGTGGGTATTGTACTATGGAAATATGATTGCTCATTACCTTCAAACAGATTTTGCGACAGTACGCAATAGTGTATAAAGAACAAACAACTTACCTTTAGAGCCATCCTCATAAATTATATATCCGTAGAGTGAAACGACACAATTACAAAAATCGAAATTTGTTTATGAACAACACATCTTAAGCAAAGCCGGTTTACAGACGTACCGTATCAACGGCAATTTTTCCCGTAGTTTTGCGTCGAAATTCGATTATGTTTGATATCTAATATTTGGAAATGTATTTATGAACTCGGTGTATTCAGTTGCAGATGTGTTTGAGTATCGTCATAATGGACCTGATGAGCAAGAACAGCAAAAAATGTTAACCTATATCGGCGTGTCTTCACTCGATGAACTCATTGAAAAAACAATTCCAGCTTCAATTCGGTTACATTCGCCCCTGAATTTGCCACCGGCGCAGACGGAGCAGGAGTTCCTAGACTTTTTACATACTGTGGCTAAAAAGAATAGTGTTTGGCGTTCATGCATAGGAATGGGCTATTATGATTGTATTACCCCGCCCGTTATACTTCGCAATGTTCTCGAAAATCCGGGTTGGTACACACAATACACACCTTACCAAGCTGAAATTGCTCAGGGGAGATTAGAGTCACTACTTAATTTCCAGACTTTGATTATAGATATGACGGGCTTACCTGTAGCAAATGCCTCATTATTGGATGAAGGCACAGCAGCAGCGGAAGCAATGGCAATTATGTTTGCTCAAAGAAACCGCGAACAGGTTCAAAGGAATGCCAATGTTCTTTTGGTTTCGGAATCGGTTTTCCCGCAAACCCTTGCCGTACTTCAGACGCGTGCCGAACCACTTGGTATCCATATTCAATCTGTGGATTTGCATACGGTAGCTTGGCATGATGATATTTTCGGGGTGATTGCACAATACCCTGATGGAGACGGAAGAGTTGAGGACATGGCAGCAATTACACAAGCTGCCCATAATCATGGTGCTTTTGTTGCCGTTGCTACCGATTTAATGGCTTTAGCATTATTAACACCTCCGGGTGAATGGGGTGCGGATGTTGCTTTTGGTTCAGCGCAACGATTTGGTGTGCCGATGGGCTATGGAGGACCTCATGCTGCATTTTTTGCCGTAAGAGAAGATTTCAAACGCTCATTACCGGGACGCATTATAGGAGTTTCGATAGATTCCAATGGTGAGCAAGCATATAGAATGGCATTACAAACCCGCGAGCAACATATACGCCGCGAAAAAGCAACAAGTAATATATGCACAGCGCAGGCATTACTTGCCAATATTTCGGCAATGTATGCCGTGTATCATGGGCCCAAAGGAATTAAGAGTATAGCACTCCGTATTCATGCTTTTACCACACTTACGGCAAAAGCTTTAGAGCAATTAGGATGTACAATCGCTTACTCTTCATACTTCGATACATTAAGAATAAAGATAAACGATAATACACATATAAAAAGATACGCCGAAGAAGTACAGTACAATTTCCGCTACTTTGAAAACGGTGACATAGGCATTTCTTTAGATGAAACAACAAATGCTGAGGATGTGCAGAATATAGCAAACATATTTGCGCAAGCATTTGGTAAACCGGTTGTTTCAATTCACGATATGCTTGGCAATGTAACGATAAGTGTAACAGAAAATCTTTCAAGAAAAACGAGCTTTCTGACCCATCCTATTTTTAATAAACATCATTCCGAACATGAATTGTTACGGTATATGAAACAATTGGAAAATAAAGATTTGTCTCTTGCTCATTCAATGATTTCCTTAGGTTCCTGCACCATGAAGCTGAATGCCACAACGGAAATGATTCCCGTTACATGGCGTGAATTCGGTGAGATACATCCCTTTGTACCGCGTGAACAAGCTGCCGGATACACACAAGTTTTTGAGGAACTGGAAAAATCCTTATGCGAGATAACAGGATTTGATGCAATGTCCTTACAGCCGAATGCCGGAGCACAGGGTGAATATGCCGGATTGATGGTGATACGTGCTTATCATCAGAGTCGTGGTGAGGGACATAGAAATGTTGCTCTTATACCCTCATCCGCTCATGGTACAAATCCTGCAAGCGCAATAATGGCAGGTATGAAAGTTGTTGTTGTAAAAACAGATGAACTCGGCAATATTGATATGGATGATTTGTTCGATAAAACCGAACGTCATAAAAACGATTTATCCGTTCTAATGGTAACATATCCATCAACACATGGCGTATTTGAAGAGCATATCCGCGAAGTTTGTTACCTCGTTCATCAACATGGCGGACAGGTATATATGGATGGTGCTAATATGAATGCACAAGTAGGTTTAACAAGTCCGGGCATGATTGGGGCTGATGTTTGCCATCTTAATCTACACAAAACATTCTGCATTCCACATGGAGGCGGAGGACCCGGTATGGGACCGATTGGTGTAAAATCGCATTTAGCACCATTCCTTCCTTCACATCCTGTTGTACCTATTGGTGGTGAACAATCTATCAATGCAATTTCCGCCGCGCCTTGGGGCAGTGCAAGCATTTTGCTCATATCCTATGCTTATATTAAAATGATGGGTTCAAAGGGATTAACGAATGCAACCAAACTTGCTATACTGAATGCCAACTATATAAAATCGCGTCTTGAAAAACATTATCCGATTTTGTATAAAGGAATACATGGCACTTGCGCCCATGAAATGATTGTGGATATGCGTGAGTTCAAGCGGACAGCAGGTATTGAGGTTGAAGATATTGCCAAACGACTTATGGATTATGGTTTCCATGCTCCTACCGTTTCTTTTCCGGTTGCTGGCACATTGATGATTGAGCCGACTGAAAGCGAAACGCTTGAAGAGTTGGAACGATTCTGCGACGCTTTGATTCATATTCGCCATGAAATTGCTGAACTTGAGAACGGAACAGCTGATAAAACAGATAATGTTCTTAAAAGTGCACCCCATACGGCGGCTGTGATTATGGCTGATGAATGGACACATTCCTATACGCGCCAAAAAGCTGCATATCCCCTACCGTTTGTAAAAGCCAATAAGTTTTGGCCTTCAGTAGGACGTGTAAATAATACTTATGGCGACAGAACATTGATATGTGCATGCCCGCCGATTGAGGAATATGTACACGAAGACTAAAACAAAGTACTTATGAAATTAACCCGTCGGTATATTGTGTACTTGACGGGTTTTTTACTTTTGTAACACTTCATAAAATTTTATTGTCTGTAGAGGGCAAAAAAGACATAACTTTCTTGATGACATTCAACGCTGTTTCATATTTTTTCCAAACATGGCGAAAGCGACTTAAGCCCACGTCTCCGGCATTTATACCGGCAATGGCACTTATTGCTTGTTTAGTACTTGCAATCATGGGCATTGTTATCGGTACAACGTCGGAATCGCTTATTGTGGAAACAAACGGATGGATAGCAGCCGTCGAGATCATCAATGCCTCATTATTTATAATGGCAGTCGAGCGTAGTTCAAAAACTGCTGACTTTCAGTTTAACTATGGTTATGGCAAATACGAGAGTTTAGCAATACTTTCAAGTTCGGGCTTACTAAGCATTGTCGGTATCTATGTACTTATCGAAGCGATTCAGACATTCGGCAGTCCGAGCACTACAAGTAATTTTTGGTTTTTAGCAACTTATTCCTTTATAACATTCCTCATTATCAGAACCATGACCGTTCTGATGAAAAAAGCAGCCAAAAAACACAGAGTAGGAGTTTTGAACTTTGATGCCGACTTATGGGAAGCGGATAGTTGGATGGAACTTGGCGTAGTTGCAAACTTGATTATAGGCGGAGTTCTCCATCATTACGGTTACTTTAATGTCGCTAAGTTTCTCGATTCGGGTTCGGCAATCATATTATTAGGATATACTGTAAGTATTCCGTTGCGACATGGGAAAAATGCTCTTGCGCAGGTACTTGATAAAACTTTACCTGAAGAAATTCAGATGGGAATTTTATCGAGTATTGTGGAGCGATTTGATAGCTTTTGCGAATTTAAGGCAGTACATACAAGGCAATCGGGACGCGATATTTTTATAGAGATTGATTTGATTTTACCCTTTGATTGGACATTGGAGCAAAGCCGTGAATTGGAAAAAGACCTTGCCGATGACCTGAAAAAGAAATACCCTACCTCCATAATGCGGCTTTATGCCCAACCATGCCCACGTGATTGTTTTAGAGACGGCGAATGTTTTTGTCCATTAAAGCAATAATGTTATAACTGCCCAATAATTATCATTCTGAACAAAGTGAAGAATCTATCGTGTACAGATTCTTCGTTACACTCAGAATGACAGGAAAAATTAAAATGACAGCATTTTATCTTTAATCTCTATTCCGTCACGTGGAATAAAATGAAAAGATGCATCTCTCCATATTCGCAAACCCTCCGTCACATAAATTTTACGCATTTCAGAGTGTGGTTGCATTACTGGGCATTTACGGCATCAATCCGTATAACTTGAACTTTACAGTGAACGAAGTACCCTTACCGAACTCGCTGTCACAAACAATCGTTCCGCTCATCTCTTCGACTAATTTTTTTACAATTGACAAACCAAGTCCTGTAGAATGCTCCCCGCCCGTTGGTCGTGCAGATAGCCGCATAAATTTACCGAACATTTTCTTCTTGTCTTCTTCAGTCAAGCCGGGACCCTCATCCTGTATGGTTATACTTACATTTTCAAGACCTGTTTGAGTGACCTTTACAAAAATATTAGATTTCATAGGCGAAAATTTTAGCGCATTAGAGAGCAGATTATCAATAACACTGGATAAAGCAATGCTATCGGCGGCTATAACAATTTCATCTCTTGGGATTTCTGTAATGATGTTTATCTGCTTTTCCGCGGCATGAGTGGAATGCATCTCTATTATTGATTCAATGGCTGACTTCACCGAAATAGGAACAATTTCGATAGTGTATCGCCCTTCGTCAAGACGTTGTATGTCCAAAAGGTTATCAATAAAAGCAGTCATTTTGCCGGCTGCAGCAGCCATCATGTCCATCAGTTTTTCGATATCCGTAGTGGACATGTTTAGAGAAAACCTTCTGAAATTATTGACTGCGAGCATTATTCCCGCGAGAGGATTTTTAAGGTCATGTGCCACTATACCGATGACCTCGTTTTTCTCTCGGTTTGCTTCCTCAAGTGCTCTATTGAGTTGCGTCAGTTCCCGAATAACTCTTCCACGCTCCTCACTTCGAGTCCGTTCGATGGCTAATTCTTTTTCGCGTTCGGTTGAAATACGTTCATATTCCAATCGTTCGGCTTGCTTTTTCACTTCCGCGCTTTGGACTTCTTTTTCTAAATCTTTGTAAAGTTTAAAGTGACGCGAATGTTCTCTCCACCGCTCTTGTTTCTCGTAGATAGCTGCAAGTTCCTGATGTATTTCATACTGTTCTCTTTTCCACCCAAATTCATCGGACATGGCAAGTGATTTTAAGAGGTACTCTTCTGCCTTAATCGTATCATATCCTTCAAAGGCTTCATTAGCGTACATTATCCCGATATTGCCGAGAGAAATTGATATACCGCGTTTATTTCCGAGTTCCTCATAAAGTGCAAGACTTTTACCATAACACTCGAGCGAACGCGGGTACTCTGAAAGTTTTTGATACACAGTGCCCATATTGTTCATACCTATTGCGACCGGTAGTTTCGCTCCGAGTTCTTGGTGTACTTTAAGAGCTTTACCCATGTATTCCAAAGCAAGGGCATAATCAGAGATATTTGCATATGTAGTGCCGATAGTGCCGGTAATTGATGCGGCTAACTCCTTCATACCGAGTTCTTCATACACTGCAAGTACTTTTTGAAAGTAGTACAGTGCATTCGTATAGTCGTGAATATCATTATATACTCGCCCGATATTGCCCATAAATCGCGCAGTTTGTTCTTTATTATCAAGTTTTTCAAACATTACAACTGCTTTAGTCATATATTCAAAAGCACGAGCATAATCCGAAAGTTCCTTGTACACATTCCCAATATTTCCCGTAATCCGAGCAATTTCCGCTATCTCATTTAATTCTTCATGTGCTGCAAGAGCTTTAAAGAAATATTCTAAGGCGTTAGAGTAATTAGACAGCTGTGAATGGACTATTCCAATATCTCCGGAAATACGTGCTACGCCCGATTTTTCACCAAGCTCCCCATGAACGGAGAGGGCTTTGCCCATATACTCAAGTGCCAAGTCATAATTGCCAAGGTTCCGATATATATTCCCGATACTCCCCATAATGACCCCAGCTCCTGATTCATCTTTTAAGTCTTTATGTGCGGAGACGGCTTTACT
>JALHLL010000096.1 GCA_022844575.1 bacterium | reverse complement strand
AATAAGCGTTAACTGCCAACTTGTAATAAACATATAGACAACAATACCTACAAGCATAAGTATATCGGAGAGCATTAGTACTAGCCCCGATGAGAAAAGCTCATTGAGTGCCTCGACATCATTCGTGACTCTTGTTACAAGTCGACCGACGGGATTGGTATCGTAAAAACGAAGCGAAAGTTTTTGTATATGGCGAAAAAGAACAGTACGTATATCGAAGAGAACCTTCTGCCCCACCCATTGCATGAGTAATGTTAGCGAAAACTGTATTATCGCATGGAGTATGATGATAGCAGCAATTATTAAAACGATGTTTAGGAGTCCTGCCGAATTCCCGTCATGTATATAGTTGTCAACTGCTATTGTTGAAAGATAGGGACGTAGGGGAGCTAAAGCTGCTGAAATAAATGTAACACAAAGTGCAAAAATTACGGTTACTCGATAAGGTTTTAAGTAGGCGATTAGTCTCCTTAAAAGCGTATAGTCTATTTTAGCATAGAGTTGTTCATCTGAAGAAGACATAGAGAGAGGTTTACTTTAGTCGTAAAAAAAGCGGTTCGACGAAATTGTCTAACCGCTTAAGTGTGACCCCGGATGGTCTCGAACCATCGGCCCTTTGATTAAAAGTCAAATGCTCTACCACTGAGCTACGGGGTCAGTCGCCCACTAAAAGGAACACAAAGATAGTGCTTTTTTTACAAAACACAAGAACTTTATGCCCTAAAATAATAGGATGTTTTGTTGCGGTTTGTTCTATACTCCGAACGAACTTCCGCAACCGCATGTTTTTGTTGCATTTGGGTTATTAAACGTAAAACCCCGCCCCATTAATCCGTCGGAATAGTCGAGTGTAACACCCATAAGGTAGAAAATGCTCTTAGGGTCGATAAAAACCTTTACACCATTTGCATCCATTACCTTGTCATTTTCACGAGCAGCGGCATCGAAACCAAGCGTGTATGACATACCGGAGCATCCGCCACCTTTCACACCGACTCTTAAGCCGTAGTCATCGGGGATTGTATTCTGTGCTTTGATATTATGTACTTCTTTTAACGCTTTGGATGTTATTTTGATATTATCATTTTCATCTGCTCCGATAACGCCGGTAGAAATGCTTAATATATCTGTCTCTGTTGAGAGAATCATCGTGTCTGTCATTGTGAATCCTTGAAATGGTATAGTTTACACTATTGTCACGATTTAAGTACAATTTGATTGTAAAATTACCGTATTTTATAGGGATATTGATGCTTTATGAAGAAAAATCTCTTGGCGACTGTAAAAAATGGAACAAAATTGTTCTTTATATGGTAATAGGGGTAATATACAATGTTGGGATTCCCTATAGTCATGAATATACCTTTTCTTAAGTATATAGATAATGCTTTTGTTCGAAGGCAAAGATTGTTTTGTACCTTCATTCTTTTCCTATTGTTTGCAATTACGCCTGTTTATGTGGGGGCGCAGTCAATTACTGTTGTAACAAGAAATCCGATGCCTGCTTCACTTAATGAATGGCAAACGGACCGCTCACTCATTCAAGTGATTATAGTCAATTCTCTTGGTTCGCCCGAAAGAAGAAATTGCCGACTCGCTTATGTATTGAAGGAAGCCGGCGGAAATAAGGTAATAGCTCAATCAGAAAACAATAGTCCCAATATGCCGCGTTTTACTATACCGGCAGGACCGTCTACCATTATTCGCTTTGGTAATGACATTGTAAACGGCAATGCCATCAGTTTCGATCAATCAATCCGAACGAAAGTTATAACAACCAATAGTTTACCTGAAGGCAATTTCGATTTTTGCGTTACTTTAATTGATGAGCAAGGGAATACGATAGGTGAATCGGGTAATTTGTGCAGATTCTTTACCATTATTATACCCGACCCGCCTACCCTTATTGCTCCGCAACATTTGCAAACTTTGGTACATGGTACTTTACCTGTTTTCTCATGGACTCCGGTAATGAGTAGTTCAATCGGTATAATTCGTTATTCTATAAAAATTTGCCCGGTTTTTCAGGGACAGAATGATCGTTTTGCGATTGATAATAATCCGATACTTCATGAGAAAAAAGGTATTGAAATGACATCGTATATGTATCCTCCTTCGGGTTTGTTACCAAATACATATGCGGGTGCTATCGGTTTTGTTTGGCAGGTACAGGCACTGGATAAAAACGGCGTACCCGCAACAAGAAATAACGGAAAAAGTGAAATCTTCAGATATACATTCCGAGATGCAAAGGATATCGTTTACAATCCTACGGACGATTCGAGTGGTGTAGTAAATAACGATGCAAAACGTTATGGAGGGAGTGATGATAAGAAAAATACAGGTAATCTTACAGGTGGTACGAGCAATAAACAAAATTATAGTTCAATTAGAATAAACGAGTTTACTCTATCTTTACGCCAACCATTGCAATGCAATAATAATGAATGTACATTTTCAGGTCAGGCAAAAACCTTATTGCCGTTTTCTGATGATTCAGTATTAGTAGATTGCCGCGATTTGAGAATTAGGGTAATGAATAATACCTTAATAGCTTATGGGGGAAAGGCAGTTTATGCTTGGAAGAAATCTCCGTTAACTTCAACGGCACTAACAATTCAGCCGCGATCTCTTGAAATAACTGCTGATAAAAACACAATAGAGGGCGATATTTATATAGATTGGACAGCAACGGGATTAAAAAGTACTTCGAAAAAATTCCCTTTCCTTACCTCATTCAATAAGAATGGTATAGACCAAACCAATATTAGTATTGCTGAGAGATTCTATATAAACAATAAACCCTCCGATTGTGTTTATTTACAATGTGATACGGCTGTTGTTTCATATAGTTTTAAAGAACAAAAAACCCTGAAAGCCGATGTAAGGGGGGCTGTTCATTTTGATTGCAATGAAGGCAATGAAACTGATATACTCGGCAGGGTTCAAATTCCTCTCGATGAACCTAATTCTGATAATCTTCTTTTTGTTTTACAATCAGGGGTACACAAGTTTGTTTTGAAGAATACTCCAATGATTGTAGAGGCAAGTACCTTGTGGGTTGATTTTTCAACAGATGCGAATTTTTCAGGAGTCCGTATTATGCCTCAATGTGCTATGAATGGGGCGAATAATCCTATTTGGCGTGGTATCATTGTTCCCGAAGGTGCTGTACTGACAAAAATTGGTGAGGGTGAGATACAAATTCCCGCTACAGATCTTATTCTTGATAATAAGGACAAAGGTATTGTCGCATCTTTTATGAGTAGAGCATTAATCGGTACTTCGGCAAAGCTTGGGGGTTTCCTTGTAAAGGTTGATTCTGCGTATGTTTCGGTTTGTCGTAATAACCCTTTGGATATACGATATACAGGAACTTTATCCATTGCTTCAGCAGGATATGAAATTTCACCGGAAATGAAAATTTTCAATGAATTACCATTAATACTTAATACTGATGGAGCTTGGAAAATAAGAGGTTTATTTACCCTACAGCAAAAAGGTGAATTGATAAATTTCGGCGGGAGAAGTTCTATACGTATCAGTAAAGGTTTGTTTACCTTATCCGGTAATAATACAGGGATTGTCAGGTTGTATTCAAATAAAGTAAGTTTAACCCCTGATTCAAAGGAGCAATATGATTTTCCGGAAATATTTATACGGAGTAATGGGGTAGCCGGTTTCTCCGAAAACTCATGGAAACAACTCAGTTCAAGAGCGTTATGTACTTTCGACTCTTATAAAACTGAAATAGAAGAATTTGGTTTTGGATACTATGATAAAACTTTTTGGATGGGCTTTTCGGGTGATTTCATATTTGAAGAGTCTTCCGGCTTAACCAAGATACCTCTTAAACATGTAAAAGTTTCAGCGAATGATAAGGGTACTGTTGAAAGTGAAAAAGTTGAAAGTGATATATTGATCGGCGGTGCAATACCCGCCAAAATAGAATCCATGTGGAATTATTCAAAGGGTAGCGAGCGTGGAGGATTAAATGCTATAGGAACAATATCATTACCGTGGCTTGATGGTGAGAAAATCCCTATAACTTTCTTTGCGAGTAGTGAAAAAAATATTCCTTATTGGATTATGAGAGCATCGTACATTTTTGATTCCGAACAAATGTTAGCCAATGGTCTATTTGTGAAGGCAATGAGTCTTAATCTCGGTTGGAATGCAAAGGTTGATAATGTCTCGGATGCAGTGCTTGAGAATTTACTATCCGGTGGCGAGATGCCTTTGTCTAAACAACCAACTATAGAGCTTTCCGAGTTTTATTGTAAGGGAGTTGCTATAGCAGGGGATAAAACACTTAATCATTTACGCTCTGCCTTCATGTTTAACCATCGTCAGGGTAATAAATCCGGTACTCTTGGTGCAATCGTTGATGTTCAAAGCAAAATACTTTATCTACCTTCTTTAACTTTTGCAAGTGGGCAACTTCACGGTGAATGGAACGGCTTACAAAAACCTACAGAGATTACTCTAATCGGTAGGGTATTTATAGATGTACTGAATGATGAAAAAAAAGAAACTGATGCACATTTTCTTTTTGATTCAAAGGGTATGACAGCAAAATTAGGTAGTTTCAGTACTGTTATAAAAGGTATGAAGAGTAACGGCGACGACAATGGTATTCAAGCTATGACTTCATTGCAATGCGATAACTGTTTTTGGGAGTTAACTGAACGGAAAATACAATTAAAAGGAGATACAAAAGTATGGAGTGGCATAAGCGGAATACCGAACGAGCAGCAAGTACCATTAACATTATTGGGCGTAAGCGATAAAAATATATGCTTTACAACAGACTTTTCTTTTGAGCAGAACAAAATAGTTATGAAGACAAGATTCGGTATTTCAACAAACGCCGATGTTTTTACCTCATTCGATATTTTTCCTTGTTTACCAACTCTAAGTTTAATGTCGTTCTCATCCCTGGAAAAGACGATTAAAGAAGATAGTAAAGGAACGATTACAATTTCACCGACAGGTACAAATTCGTGTCAGCCGATTACTCTAATGCTCTCCGATGCTACAACCCAATCAATGACAGAAATATCCTCAACCGGGGAATCATCGTTGATTAATCTTTCAACTGACGATAAAAAAATAACATTCCATAAACCTCAAAAATCAATCAGCACCATCGCGGCATATGTAAACGGTAATTTTTCAGGTAAAATGTTAAATGTTGAAATTAATAACTTGGAAAACAAAGGGTGTGGAGAAAAAGCGGGTGCAGCTAATTATAACAAAAATGCATTTGATATTTCTGTAAATCTTAATAACAACGGTACGATAGTGAATAAAGGAAAGAAATTACAATCAGGTACCATGGTGAAAATTGAAGCAAAGTACTATGAAGGAACACTTTTAAAAACGATTAATAAAACTGTCCGTCTTAAAGATGATATTGAAACGGGTTTAAGTTTGCCTGTTAGTGATTTTATTAAAATTCCTAAACATAGGCGTTTGGTCATGATTTCTGTTTTTCCTATTGGGATAGACGACATTATACCGAGTGATAATTGTTATAGTGAAGTTGGAACATTATGCAGGTAAAAGTAGGGGAGTGCTTTTAGTAATGGAGTGGAAAAAAGGAATATATTGCTGGATAAAAATTATTGTCTTGATGCTATTTTCCTATGCAGAGATTTATGCTTCACAACCGTTAAAAACTTTTTGTATCGGTTATGGGAATACTCAAACTAAGAGTATTCACTTGCGATGGTTTGTTAATCCGAATAACCCGATTCCAAAAGAAGGATACACCATACTAAGAAAAAAGCATGGGGCTCCGATGATTTTTCAAGTTGTCGGAACTGTTTCTCCCCTTAAATATTCCTTAGTTTTAAAGAATAATAAAGACGAACAACAGATTGTTGATTCCGTCATTACTTTATCTGAAAGAATATCTCGTTCTAACACTCCTGATCCTTTACATATTTGGTCATTGCAATATTTGAATTGTATTGTACCGGGTACAGTGTCCGAAATTCTCGGCTTACAGTTTATGGATACGACTGTACGGCAGAATATAATGTATGACTACAGAATAGATATAGGAACAACGACTATTGCAACCGTGACGAAGATTTCTACAGCTTTTCAACTTAATCCTACCGTTCAAGGACTGAAAATAGAACAGACAAATAGCGGTGTTAAATTGTATTGCGATGTGAACGAAGCATATTCACAAGGGATAACTCGTTGGAAAATAGTTCGACACATAGATAATAATTCGGATACTATTGCTGTAGTACCTAAGGTATTGATTAATGATCTTAAATCCGGGCTTCTGTATTTTGATTTGTACCGCTTTAAAAAGGGTGATCGTATTACATATTCTATAATCCCTTTTGATTTATGGAATAATAGAGGAAAATCAACAAACATCAGTTTGATTATTAAAGGTAATTCAGTGAAGCTGGATGCGCCAGTATTTACCGGCTTTATGAGCAAAGCCGGTAAAATCGCACTTACTTGGAATGTGCAATCACCAAAAAATATTGAACGTTTCAGAATTTATAGAACAATAAAAGATAATAAAGAACTTATCAATACACCGTTCTCGCCAAGTATCAGAAATTATACCGACACTATACAGCAGCCTATAGCAATAAATGTTGTGTATCAAATACTATCGGTTGATTCGCTTGGAAGAGAAGGAGACATATCATTGCCTTTAAGTGTACCGATTGATGATACGATTCCGCCCTCAAGACCTAAATATGTTATTGCCCAGATAATGAACAGGACATTTGAGCTTTTATGGAATCGGTCGTCCGATATTGATATGAACGGATATGAAATTGCACGTTCGCTTGCTTCAGAAAAAACATTCAAAATACTAACTGTCGCTCCGATTAAAGATTCCGTTTACAGAGATACCTCACTACTTTCTGCAAAATCGGGTATCTATGTATATAAAATTCGTGCGGTGGATATTTTCGGTAATAAAAGCGATTGGACAGACCCTACAACGATTGCTTTACCCGATATCTCCATTCCTTCTTCTCCGATAATAACCGATATAAAGGGTACGGATAAATCTGTCGAACTACGATGGCAAAAGGTATCTGAATTTGATTTGGCAGGGTATTGGGTTAACAGAACTGACGATACGCTTTTTACGCCAATCACATTAAACGATGATTTGTTACCGCGCGAAAGAACATTTTATAGTGATTCGGCAGTAAAAGCAGGTGTTTTATATTATTATGAGATTGTATCAGTTGATAGTACTTTGAATATTTCAGCACCATCTTTGCGACTATCCGGACGTAGTTATGATACGAGACAACCCATCCCGCCGATTATAGATTCGCTTTATAGTTCAAACGGACAGATTGTTATTACCTGGTTTTATGAGTTCCCACCGCCAATAACGGTTACGACAGTGATTGAGAGAAGTCGAGACGGTAAAAGATTTGTACAGATAAGTGCTCCCCTTAATGAAAAAGAGACACGTTTTTCGGATAATGACATACGTTCAGGGGAAGAATACTACTACCGTGTCAGAGCTATATCATATGAGGGGGCAATCGGAAAGCCGTCGGAGAATAAATTGTGTGTTGCGAAATAAGTGTTCATTTTTCAATGTCTTATACGTTTTGTCTGATAATGTTTCACAAAGTTAGGCATGTGCAACTATCGTAGATAGAAAACAGAAAGCACACTCCCCTGATTGAACGGACTTACTACCTCACCTAATAAACCCTTTTTCGATAAACTGAAACGCAAATAATGAAATGGTCTGATTTCAGTATCGAAATCCGCAATATCCGGGTACCTGACTTTATCGCCGGTGAGAAGAGGGTGTTGAATTCCGCCTCCTCCGCCGGAAACAAATGTATGCTTCAGTGAGGTTGAAAAACGTTTATTTCTATTTACAGGATCGGGCACAAATGGTAGAAAAGCAAAGTGTTCAAAAGCATGACAATGACCACTGATAAAAGCAACCGTTTTCTTCGACTCGAAAAATCTATCCCAAAAGTGTTCTTTTGTGTCCTTATCGGGAGAAGTAACAGTATTGTTCGTAAAAGGTGGGTGATGTGCACAAACGAATATAAAACTCACAGATGTATCTGCTTCAAGATCATTTATAGTTCTTCTATACCAATCATCTTGTGCTTGTACAAACTCTTTTGATAACTGATCGAAATTACTGTTGACGACAATAATGGCAAACTGACCTATCTTACTCAGAGAGTATGTTGTTTTTCTTTGCGGAAAACGTTTATGGAAATTGGCAATACCTTTCGTCGGATTCAACATGTACTCATGATTACCGGCAACCGGTAAAAGTGGGACTTCCTGTTTTTGTAATGAGTCATAAAAATTATCGAATGCTATCCATCCTTTATCATTATCTGCAAACGCTGTTATATCGCCGAGATGTATAACTGCATCTTTCTTCTCCTCGTTAAGAATTGATTGATAAAGTAAAGTTGTAACGGAATCATTGTTATTATATACAAACCTGTTCTTATCGACTATAGTGGGTGATTGTGTATCACCGATTACTATAATGGTTTGTGACTTTGCAACAGTAAAAGTTACTAAGAAAAAAAACAGTATTCGTTTCATGATTTTATAAAATGATAGGGGGTAACGATTTCAATACTATGGGGTTAATAAACCTTTTAGCATTCTGAAATATACAATAAGCAATCTTAATGTCTAACCTGAGTGTAGTGTAACACCATTCAGAATCATTCAAAAATAAGATTCTCAATCTGATTAGTGGCTTGTGGCAATTTTAGTATCTACATAGATAGCACATTGAAACTTAAAGGGAATTTGTAAAGAACTTTCGGGAGAAGCAAGTGAGAATAATAAAAAAAGCGTTCCACATCATGTAGAACGCTTAGTAAAATAGATACTATTGTGTGTAAGAGTAGGATTACCCTTCGGCAGCAATTTTTCCGAAATCAGATTTGATATCCTCAGGTTTTCTTGAATCAATAAGAATCGGTTTCGTATTGCCTGCTTTTTCCTGGATAGCCATAAGTGCCTTAATTACGGCTTCAGGTCTGGGCGGGCATCCTGATACATAAGCATCAACAGGAATAAACAAATCTATACCCTGCACTACTGAATAAGAGCGAAACATCCCTCCGGTTGAAGCGCAAACTCCCATGGAAATACACCATTTCGGTTCAGGCATCTGATCCCATATCTTTCTTACAACCCAACTCATCTTATAAGTTACAGTTCCTGCAACGATTAATAAGTCACATTGTCGTGGCGAAAAGCGAAACACTTCGGAACCAAAGCGCGAAACATCAAACCTGGGTCCGGCAAAAGCCATCATTTCTATACCGCAACAGGAAATTCCGAGCGGCATTGGCCACATGGCATTCTTCTGAGCCCATTGAACCACGGCATCAACAGTAGTGGTAACGAAACCCTGTTTTGCCAAATCATCTCCTAATGCCATTTTAATGCTCCTTTCTTAACAACGTATATAAAACCCGCAAACAGAAGTACCATAAATAAATTCATAGCTACAAAGCCTGTAACACCTAACTCCTTGAATTGTATTGCCCATGGGTACATAAATACAATTTCAATATCGAAAAGTATGAAGAGCATTGCCGTCATATAAAACTTGATAGAGAATCTCTCTCTGGCACTAGTCATAGGTTCAATACCACATTCATAGGGCTCAAGTTTTACTTTCGTTTTATTCTTACGTGGACCCAAAATTTGCGATAGGACAATATTAGATAAACCGAAAAGGAAACCTACGGTAACTAATATTATAAGGGGAACATAACTATCAATCATTACAAAACTCTCATTACTCTTCAGAAAATCTTTACAAAACTATCTTATTTCACTGTAATAACAATGATTGCAGTGTTATGAAAAAACAACTCTTGCTGTTTGTGAAAATCCCGTAGTTTTGCGGCTGATTTTATTATGAGAAAGTCAGAAAATATCTATTGAAGGATATCACCGTCTGAATAGTCAATTATGTGAATAGTTTTACGTCACATTTGTCTCTTAATAGAAAATTATGGTTAGTTTTGGTCTAACCGTTATGGCGGCTTTACAATACAGAATCATTATCACAGAAGGAAGAAAATATGTCGGCAATCAAACAAGAAACGTATAAAGGTTATGAAGTTCTTCGTTTGAAAGGTCAATTTGTCGGTGGAGACGAGACCGATGAGTTGCGTCAACAATTTGCAAAAGCAACCGAAGCCGATTTGCAAGTTCTTATTATTGATCTTGACAAGGTATCGTATTTAAACTCTACTGCACTTGGTGTATTGATATCCGCCCACACGAACTTTGCAAAACGAAATGCAAAAGTGGTATTGTGTAATCTGAGTGATTCCATCGAGAATATCTTTGTTGTAACCAAATTGACTTTAGTATTCTCTATATTCGGAAGCTTTGATGAAGCAATCACAAATTTGGACTCTGCCAAATAATCCGCGAAAAATATAATAAATAAATTAACAGATACTTATACTGAATTTATCTTATCATCAATAAATCATTTTAGGATAGTTTATGAAAAACATGTTCAATGCCATTGTGCTTATACTTGCAGTTGTAGTCGGATTGGCATTATGGTGGTTTTGGCTCGGAAGTCCCTCAAACTTTCTAGACGGAGAAGCGAGACATACTCCGAGTAATATGTGGGGTACGATTCACACGGGTGGATTTTTAGTAGGATTTCTTATCAGTTTCTTGCTCATTTCCATAACCTTTTTTATTGAGAGATTACTCTCCATCGGCAAAGCTCGTGGAAATGGTGATTTGATAAAATTCATTAAAACGGTCCAGGTGAATCTTGAGCAAGGTAATATACACGGTGCAATCGCCGAGTGCGATAAAAATCGTGGGTCAGTTGCCAATGTTTTACGTTCCGGCTTGGAAAGGTTCGAACAAGTTGAAAAAGATGTTGAGTTTAGCACAGATAAAAAGATTGCTGAAGTACAAAGAGCCATTGATGAAGCCGTAAATCTCGAAACTCCACTTCTTGAAAAGAATCTTGTTGTTTTATCTACTCTTGCTTCAATCTCGACGATGGTTGGACTTTTGGGTACAACAATGGGTATGATACGTTCATTTGCTGCGCTTGGCGAAAGCGGCGGTGCAGTATCGGCACAAGCCCTTTCGATAGGTATTTCGGAGGCATTGTACAATACAGCCGGCGGACTTATTGTAGCCGTTATATGTATTGTAGCGTATAACTTCTTTACAACCAAAGTGGATGGTTTTGTCTATATGATAGATGAAGCGATATTGAGTATGATGGAAATCCTCAGCATCCGTGTTAAGAAATAATTTCGACACCCTTAAATGTAAGTACGGGAAACCGTATTCACTTCTTCACAAATAAAGAAAGGAAAAGGAATGTCGAAAATAAAAATGAAACGCACGGGTTTTGTATTGGATATGACCCCACTTGTTGATATCGCGTTTCTGTTACTAACGTTTTTTATGTTTACGGCAAAGTTCAAATCAGAAGCCGAAAGCGAAAAGAAGTTTCAAATTAAGAGACCTAAGGCGGCGGCGGATACTTCTAAATTACCTGACAAGGATTTAGCAATTATTCAAATTGCTATAGATTCGGCAAATGCTTCTGACACATCATATTACTTTTCAATGACAAATGATGAGGATAGAAGAGCAGTTTACTCTAAGGTTGAGGGATTAACGCAGGAGCAAAGGCAGAAAAACTTGATTAAGGTTCCGCTTAATACTTTGGATGCACTTATATACCAATCGCGTTTCAAGAATTTGAAAACGAAATTTGCTATAGATGCTGACAAAAGGATTCGTTACAAATGGGTAAATGATTTGACGAATATCATGCGTAAAAACAAGGCAAATGTTTTCAATTATGTTACCGATAAACGTCAAGGTAACAGGGAAAAACAATAATTATAAAATCAGAATAATCCTAATATAACGGAGGATATATGGGCGGAGGCGGTGGTTCGTTAGGACCTCAACCTAAACCGAAACGTGGAAAAAACTCCAAACGTAAAAAGAAAAAACGTGTTGGATTTGTATTAGACATGACTCCTTTGGTTGATATTGCCTTTTTATTGTTGACATTCTTTATGTTTACAACAACAATGGTGACCCCACAAATAATGGAGATGTCAGTACCACCTGATGACAAAAACGTTGAGGTTATAGATAAACAAT
>JALHLL010000095.1 GCA_022844575.1 bacterium | reverse complement strand
AAGCCGAATCAAAGTAGTGCAGGATATTCTTCAGAGACCGATAGCCTTTGAGAATGTTTCCAGTTATGTGGAGTTTTCAAATTCTACTATGACAGAATGGGAGTTTATTTCTACGATGGCTCAAGAAGCCGATTGTGGTATTTTGCTTGATGTCAATAATATTTACGTAAGTGCCTTTAATCATAACTTCAATTCTGTGGATTTTATCAACGCTATACCACCGGATAGAATATGCCAATATCATTTGGCTGGTCACACACATAAGGGTACGCATATACTTGATACTCATAGCGACCATGTTATTGATGAAGTTTGGGAGTTATACCGTCACGCAATAAGTCGTTCAGGAGGCAGAGCAACACTTTTAGAATGGGACGATGATATTCCATCCTTTGACATTGTACACAATGAGGCATTAAAAGCACGGACTTACAGAAATACTCGAGAAGAAGCCCACACTAACAAAGAATTGTTATGAGCGGAAATGATATAACGAAAAAAGCTACAATACCACTGCATACTATACAAATGTGGATGAAGAACGCCATCGCTACACAGGGCATTGTAGATGATGTTTTACATTCAAGTGAGTTAGAGAGTATTATACCATACAAGGATGCGACGAATCTTTTGCTTCCATCGAAAAGTTTGAGTAATACGGAAAGACTTGAAATTTATAGAAAAATGTATGTTTTGCGTATGGTTGATGCTATGGAATCGGACTTCCCTGTCTTAGCTACATACTTGAATGAGCGATTTCATACTGTAGTTATGGACTATGTTGCCGTGTACCCTTCACGTTCATATACACTCAATCATTTAGGAAATGATTTTCACTATTTTCTTCGTGGATATGAATTAGGAGAAGATAAAGAACTTATATGCGAATTAGCATTATTGGAACATGCAATTAGCACCGTAATTGATATTGAGGAGACACCGACACTTAATCATAATGAACTCGGTAGTATTAATGCTGAACAATGGGAAACATTGATTCTAAAACCTGTAAAAGCACTAAAAGTATTTAAACTTTCTACAAATGCGGTTGCATTTCTCAATGCAAGTGATAATAATTTGGAGCTGCCTGAACCGATAAGCCAAGAATCATATGTCATGGTGTTTCGATTGGATTACACAACAGATTATGTAGAAATGAATAAAGTAGAGTTCGATCTTTTAGAAATTATACTTAATGGAAATTCATTACTGAAATCATTTGATTTATTAATGCAGAAGACCGATATACAAAATGATATTGATGGAGCGCATGTTTTTGGTATGTTCCAGACCTGGGTGCAAAGAGGTATCTTTCAAAGTTTGACACAATCGCCCGCCAACTAAAGCCATAGTTTTTGCTTTAATTTAGTTTTACAATTAACTCTTTTTACATTTAATGTAGATGTTCTTAAAAAGTACATCTCTACTATATTATTGTCTTTTATGAAAATTATTAATGTTATAGTACGCTTATACAACCTATTAAATTCAACTGCCAATTATTCATCCCATATTATTCTGCTGATCATTCGCCTTTACTGGGGATGGCAATTCTTCAGAACCGGATTAGGCAAACTTAATCATTTAGACAACACAATTGATTATTTCACCGAGCTTGGAATTCCGGCACCGGTTTTCAATGCAATAATGGCTGCTTGTACGGAATGTTTCGGAGGTTTATTTTTAATGATAGGATTAGCAACAAGACCAGTTTCTATAGCATTAACGGTAATGATGATAGTTGCTTATGTTACTGCGGATTATGAAGCTCTCGTTTCGATTTTCTCAAATCCAGAGAATTTTATTGCCGCAGACCCATTTCTTTTCCTATCAACTTCGGTCATCGTTTTCTCATTCGGAGCAGGTTCAATTTCTTTGGATGGACTATTAGGTAAGAAGCTATCAGACTTAATTGCAAGCAATAATAAATAAACAAAATAAAAATGCCGGAATTAACACAATAAAATTCCGGCATTTTTCATACGCATTACTTCATTCGTTTTACACAACATTATAAAACCTCGAATTCAATAATGGATTTTAATTTCCATGCGGTCCAACTTTAGGTAACGGCGATTTATTTTTAACATACGTATCCAACCACCAACGGATATCTTTATTGCTTTCTTGTCTTCGTCCCGCCAAAACATGATCCGCATTATCATACATAATCAATTTATACGGTTTATTGGCTTTTTGTAAAGCATTGCCCAAGTGATAAGAATGTATCGGTGAAACTCTTTTATCGCCTGTACCATGTAATACTAAAAGCGGCGTTGTATCCGGTAATTCATTTGCCCAAGCAGACGCGGAACGTTTTTTTGCTTCCGATTCAATGTCCGTTCCTTGGGGTATATACTTTGCAAATGTAGAGTGTATATAAGAAGAATGGTCATCCAAGTGAAAGGCGGTGGGGGCGCAAATTGTAACAGCTGCTCGAAATATTGACAATTGCCTTAATATCATTAATGCCATCATTCCTCCCCTACTACCCCCTACTATCCCCAAACGGTCTTGATCTATGTATGATAATGATCGTATCAAAGGTATCAAATTTAAAACATCGTTCACATCACCACCGCCCCATTCTTCTTCGCCTTCACTCCCACCCTGTCCGCGATATTGACTCGCTAACGTTACATATCCCCAACTTGCATAAATGGCTGCCGACCCAAAAAGTGTTTCAGGTGTTAATGCACCGCGTATTCCGGCACCCCCGCGATTGAAAATAATGCATGGTAATTTTTCTTCCGAAGCAGCCGGTAAAGCTATAAAACCTTTTATCAATAAACCATCGGATGAATATGTAATCTCATACATCTGCACTGCGGCAAAACGCGCATATTCTTCGGCATTCATTGAACGTTTTGCCATAGATAAAGCAGATTTCGGGTGCTCTATTCTTTTACTGTCTAATAATATTCCATTCCCTAATTTCATGTTTTTTCAAAATTTTGTTACAAAATTCCGATACTATTCCTGTTGACTCTGCCATTGATCATACAAATCGGGTCTTCTTACTTTTGTTTTTTCAATGGATTCATGTTCTCGCCATTGTTTTACCAAAGCATGGTTGCCGCTTCTTAATATCTCGGGTACAATCATGCCCCTAAAGTCCGAAGGTTTGGTATAGTGAGGCGCATCAAGTAATCCGTTCATAAAACTATCATCAAGCACCGATTCAGCATCGCTTACTGCTCCGGGTAAAAGACGTACAATTGCATCGGTCATAACCATGGCAGGTAATTCACCACCGCTTAATACAAAATCACCTATGCTTATTTCATGTGTAATAAGGCTTTCTCGTATTCTCTGATCAATACCTTTATAATGTCCCGCAAGTAAAATAATATTCTTCATAAGCGAAAAATTATTCGCCTTTTCCTGATTAAAAAGCGTACCGTCAGGTGTCAGATATACGATAGCATCATAGTGGCGTTCCGCCTTCAATTTTTCAATACAAGCAAATACAGGTGCACACTTTATTATCATACCCGCTCCCCCACCATAAGGTGTATCGTCAATATGACGATATGTATCTTCAGCATAATCATGAAGATTGTGGGTTTCTATTTGCACAAGACCTTTTTGTCTCGCTCTCCCCACTATACTAAACTCCATTCCGCCTGATAAAAGTTGAGGTACACCGGAAATTATATCAATACGCATTAATGAATTATTCATCTCCCTCTATTTCCTCCATCAAAACCACAATAATCTTTTTATTTGCAATATCAATGTTTTTAACCGTATCATCTATAACGGGTAAGAGTATTTCACCATTATTAACGGTTGTAATTACCCACACATCATTCGCCGGCAATGTCCAAACATCGGAAACCGTGCCGATTGAAATACTTTGTTCTGAAATTACTTCACAACCAATTATATCATCAACAAGATATTCTTCCGAATAATTACCCGTTTTTTTATCTGCATCGGCATATAATGCTTTCCCTATTAATTCCTGCGCATGCTCTTTTGTTTCGTATCCTTCAAAGGAAATTTGCAGATTATTCCCATGTATTTTACTCTCTTTTACATTCTTCGATTCAGTAAATTGTGTGGATAGTCCTATATATACTTCTTCTCCCTTTTCAAATATTCCTTTATAATTATCTGTTTCTACAATTACGTGACCTTTTAATCCGATTGTTCTGATAATTATACCGCATCGCTGTAATTTTTTCATCTTTATTTAGAGTAGGTACCGAGTATATTTTTTGTAAAAAATCTTCTTTATTTTAAGAATTTGTAATGCCGACTGCAAGCATTAGTAATGAGTGAGGGAAATATACACTCATAGTCTCCGTCCTATGTTTGAAGTTACTATAAAAATCCGATGGTAACATAGACGTAAGTAAATCGTATTTATCTCATGCTATAATAAGTATAGTCATAACAAGATGTAAAATAGTCAATAATTTGTACAGAAAATGGTTGAATCAGCAGTAGATTTCCTTACGAATTTACCACCTTTCGGCATCATTGCCTTTAGTTTCATTATCGC
This sequence comes from bacterium, assembly GCA_022844575.1. Taxonomy (GTDB): domain Bacteria; phylum Bacteroidota; class Ignavibacteria; order Kapaibacteriales; family UBA961; genus UBA2353. The sequence goes on along the minus strand of JALHLL010000095.1, from coordinate 7,759 downwards.
CTACGTGGAAAACATTTTTCCACCTTCCCCGAGTGATATCTTGATTGTATTTTGTGGCACGCTTGTCGGGATAGGTACAATAGACTTTTTATCCATAGCAGTTGCTTCTACATTGGGCGGATGTGCCGGTTTTTGTACTATGTATTTGCTCGGAAGAAAGTTCGGCACTACAATTATGACATCTCCTCGTTTCTCCTTTTTACCGCTTGCATCATTAGGTAAAGCCGAAGAGTGGTTTAAGAAATATGGTAATTGGGTGATTGTTGTCAACCGTTTTCTATCGGGTACACGTGCAGTCATATCATTATTTGCAGGTATTTCACGATTACCTTTCAGTCGCACCTTAATACTTTCCGCCATAAGTGCTTTTGTATGGAATTGCTTACTAATAACAGGCGGTTGGCTTCTTGGAGAACGTTGGAGAATAATTAATGATTATCTGACAATGTATAGTCAGTTTATTACACCAACTCTTATTCTCATCCTTCTCTACTTTGTAGGGAGAAGCTACTATAAGAAATGGAAGAAAACAGAATAAGGTTACTTTATAGCTGAGCAGTCAGCTAACTTACCGTACTTTGTTTCAGGAAATTGTGTACGTAATCTTTTAAACGCCTGCTCAGCTTCGCTAGTTTTTTTCTGGACACAGAAAACATGCCCTAATCGAACAAGAGCTTTTTCCAATACAATATTTGTTATATCACCGCGTGTTGTCAACTTTACAAGTTGTTTTTCCGCTTCATTGTAATTTCCAAGAACTGCATCGCATTCCGCAGCCATAAAAAGAACGTCCATCAAAAGCGGATCGCCAGTTGTGATAGTTCCTGACAATTGCGTGAACTTCTCATGAGCAAGAACATATTCCTGATTATCAAAAAGACGCATTGCCTCATCCACTTCCATTTCAATTTTCCGTGTAGGTGTCTTATGAGTTTTTTCACCCTTTTCGGCTATTGTCACCGTATCCGCAAAACGTTTTAACTTCGTACTCGATTCGCCTGAACCTTTTTCCGTATTCGTATTCTTCTTTTCATTTTCATAGAATACAGTCCCCCGAATAGGTCTTTGGGCATTACTTGTTTCAGTAATGAAAATTAGGAATACCGAAAATATCAGAAATCGAACCATCATGAACACGGATTTCATTACATTAAGAATTTGGTTTCCACCATGTCAAATCAATAGCATCTTCCCCGCCATCGACTCTTATAACATCGCCATTAACCCACGATGATTCGGGTTTACTCAAAAGTCGAATAAACTTAGCTACATCTTCAGGTGTTGTAAGTCGGTGATTCGGATTACGCATCATCGCATTGGCTATAATTATATCATTACCGGGTATTTTGCTTAAAGCAGGTGTAGCAGTAACCCCCGCACATATAGCATTTGCCGTTATTTTTAATGGAGCTAATTCCATAGCAAGTTGTCTGCAATACGATTCCATAGCAGTTTTTGCAGCCGAAACGGCACCATACATTGGCAATACACGGCGACTACCTGCACTTGTCAATCCGAAGATGCGAGAATTTTCACAAAAGAGCGAAGCTTTCAGTAAATCTTGAGTCCAATACACTAAGCTATTAGCCATTACATCAAGCGTCATTTCCAATTGCTTCTGGGTAACGGGCTTATCCCCCTCATTCACCGGAACCAACTGTTGTAAAGAGCCGAAAGCTAAAGAATGCAACAGAACACCAATACATGCTTGCCCATTATTTCTTGCTACGATATCCGCAATGATTTCAGATCGTCTGTCTGCATCAGCTGCATTCACATTGTAGAATACGGGTTCAGCACCCAGTTCTGTTAACTCATTTATCAATTCTCCTACTAACGGCATGGTGGAACTTCTATCCAAATGCACCCCGTAAATACCAAAACCTTCTTTTGCCAATTCTATAGCGGATGCACGTCCGAAACCACTCGAGGCACCCAAAATGAGAGCATATCGCTTCATATCATCATTGATTTGTGTTCTAAAAACTCACGCAAAGTTATGAATCATTTGATAAGTAATGGCTTTTAACCCGCGACGATTAACAATGTTTATCATCCTGAACGACTTTTATACCGCACAATGCTCTAAAACGAAGAAAAATTCGAAGGATGAAACCGTTAGCTTCGTAAACGAGACGAATCGATGATTATACCTTAGGCAATAATGTTATGGACATAAAAACTTTCCAAAGAAAATAATAAAAATGCTATTCAGGGTTTGGAAAAATGTAACAACTGTAACTATACAGAAGTTAGTTCAGAGGGTTAACCTACAATCCGCACAGTAACATCATTTGCAAAATCCTGAACATCAATATTTAATAAATTTCAACAAACATTTAAACAAAACACAAGAGAGCTTGAGCACCTTGCGACTCAGTTTCGCAATTACCAAATGGTTGGCAAAAATGTTGGGTGGATACGTTGGGTGTCAGTCTGAAGAAGGAAAAAGTTCTACATTTTTTGTTGCGCCGCCCAGGTCTGTTTATAGATAAAAACATATCTGAGTTTTTACAAAATCAAACAAGCTAATTATTTGTAAGTTAAAATATTTACACTACACATTCATTGACATATGCAGTAATGATTTGCAGTATTCTCATTTTACACACAGCAACTATTACGATATTATCATCACTTTATATAATCTATTCGGCAAAATTTTCGTAATTTTGTTTATGTTAATATTATTAGGTAAACAACGAATGGGCTGACAAAGCCCATTTTTTATTACTATACTTGATGAAAGTACAAATTCCTGAAGCCACACAAATAATAATCAATCGAATATGCGTCGAAGCCGGTGCGCATTTGATAGACCTGATTGTGAAAGGGAGCAAAGCAAAAAGTTTTCTGGAAATTGTAATAGATACAGAAGTAGGTGTTACGCACGATCTGTGTAAAGCAATCAGTCGTTCGCTTGATGAACATATCGAAACCGATTCTTTTTTGCATTCATTGTCCGGTGTGGAAGTATCCTCGCCGGGTGTCGATCGGCCTCTTATATCTATGTGGCAATACAAAAAACATACGGGAAGGGAGCTAAAAGTTTTCTTAAATGCCGGCGGCACGACTGAAGGCATTCTACAATCTATTGATACCAACGGGATTTCTTTAGAACGTAAAAAGCCGAAAAGTAAAAAACAAGCGGAAAATTTTATACCCTTGGTCTTCATACAATTCGATGATATTAAACACTCTATTGTTCAACTACGATGGAAATAAATTTCTCAATCATTTATTAATTTCAATGCATCATGGCACGTCGTAAACAGAAGCCGAAATTTGACAAAAAACTCATTATCGAAGCATTCGCTGAAATGGCACGCGAACGGAACATTGACCGTGACCTTTTGCAAGGTATTCTTGAAGAAACTCTTGCATTGATGGTTAAGAAAAAGTATGGTCAGGATGCGGAAGCGGATATTATTGTGAACATGGAAAAAGGGGATATTGAGATTTATCTGACACGTGCAATTGTGGAAGAAGTAGAAAATCCTGCACTTGAAATATCAAGACAAGAACTGCGTGAAACTACCGGCGATGACTTTGTAGTTGGCGACGAATATATTGAAGAAATCACCTTAGATAATATAGCAGACAGTTTCGGAAGACGATTGGTTGCATTAGCTGCTCAGAACTTAGGTCAACGCGCGAGAGATATTGAAAAAGACAATATCTTCAATGAATACGCCTCAAAAGCAGGTGAGATTATTGTCGGTGAAGTTTATCAGGTAAGACCCAGCGGTTTATTAGTGATGCACAATAAAACCGAAATGCGTTTGCCGCGAGAAGAGCAAATTCATAATGAACGGTATAAGAAAAATTCGACTATACGTTGCATAGTTAAGGAAGTACGTCGCCTAACCGGAAGTGGTATTCCTGATATTATACTATCACGCTCGGCAGATGAATTTATGGCTCGATTATTTGAAATCGAGATACCGGAAGTATATGACGGTATTATTGAAATTAAGGCAATCGCGCGCGAACCCGGTGAAAGAGCAAAAGTCGCCGTTATTTCATACGATGACCGTGTTGATCCGGTTGGTGCCTGTGTGGGTATGAAAGGTATTCGTATTCACTCTATTGTACGCGAACTTAATAATGAAAGTATTGACGTTATCGAGTACACGAATGATCCGCGTATGTTTATTGCAAGGGCATTGTCCCCTGCTCGTGTACGTGAAATCACCATCAATCTCGAAACCCGAAATGCTACAGTCATTGTTCCCGATGACCAAGTGTCATTGGCAATCGGTAAAAATGGCCAGAATGTGCGTTTAGCTTCCAAACTGACCGGTTTTTCAATTTCTTTGATAAAAGAAGGAAGCGAAGATATTGAACTTATTGAGTTCAAGGACGAAATAGGTTCGGAAATGTATATGCAGCTTATTGAGTTAGAGATTGATACGGCACGTGAATTCTTGCAAGCTCATATTGATGATTTACTCTCACTTGAAGGAATGTCGAAGGAACTATTACTCGAAATAAGATCAATCATTCTTCAGGAGTTTGACGAGAAAGAAGATCAGGATATTCGCGAAGACATTTTGCGCTGGGGGCTTGACGATGAAGAAGACAATTCGGAGGAAGATGACGAAGACATTGAAGATAATGATGAAAATGTCGAAGTGAACAAAGCAGAAAATCAAAATGAATCAGCCGGAACAACCGAAAATTCAGAAATTAAGGAAACGGATTCCGAGTAAATCAATCTATACTTTTGTAGGCGGTTATAATTACCGCCTACAAAAAATCAGTACTGTTTTAAGATGCTCATAAAAAGCATCAACAAATTATTTTTTTATCAGTAGTACTAATCTGCAATGCAAGGAACGAAACTATTTAAACTCGCTTCACAAATCAATATCGGTAAAGATACCATCGTGGAGTTTTTGCAATCGAAAGGTTTTGCAATAGAAAACAAACCGACGACGGCACTCACGGAAGACATGGTTTATATCGTTATGGATAAGTTTTCGAAGGAGGTAAAAGCCGTCGAAAAACAAAGGGAAAAGCTTGAGCGACACAAAATAGACCATCATAAACATCACGATATCGTAAACGTAGAACCTCACGATATTCCTACTCCTGCACCCAAAAGTGAAGCAGTAGTCTCAAAACATGAAGAACCTGAGTCCGAAAACGAGGGTGTTTCGTTTACACGTGTTGCGGATAGTGTTATTGCGCCGATTGAAGTACAAAAAAATGAAGTAGAGCCGATCGCGATAGAAGAAAAGCACCATGAAGAAAAGATATCAAAACCGCAAGAAGAAGTGGCTATACATCATCATAGTGTTGAAATTGTTTCCGAGATCCCTTCCCCTTCGGTAGAACCCCAAATGGAAGAGACACAAATAACTGAAAAGAAGGCTACTTCCGAACATGTTGAGGAAATAAGGGTCGAAGAGAAAAAGGAAGAGATAATTATTCAGCAAAAAGAAGAACCAATCAAAATTACAAAACAAGAAGAACCGATCGTTGAAATAAAAGAAATTGCTGTCATCGAAACTCCGATAACAGAACAGTTACCGCAAGAAAATGCCGACAAATCATCAGCTAAAGTTGACAACAATAAAGTTGACAGAGAAATTGCCATTCCGATAACTACCGAAGTGCAAGCTGCTTCAGAAGAATCTGCTGACGGCGAAAATGACGGAAACAAAAAGAAAAAGAAACGTTTTACACCTGTTGAATATGAAGCCGGTAATACAAGTCAATTACGCGGGCTTACCGTACTCGGAAAAATCGAACTTAATAAAGGCGGCAATCAGCAACAGGGTGGACAAAACAAAAATCGTCGCGACCGTGATAATAACAGACCCGGAGGAGGCGAACGCCGAGGTGAACGTCGCGATGACAGAAGAGATACGAGACCAAATACTGAAAGACGCGGAGACGGCAATAGACCCGACAGACCAAATGATAGGCCTAATGACAGACCAAACGATAGACCTAATGACAGACCAAACGATAGACCTAATGACAGACCAAATGATAGGCCTAATGATAGAAGAAACGATAGACCTAATGACAGACCAAATCAGAACGACCGTAGAAATGATAATAGACCTCGTCCGGACAGAGGAAATGTGCGTAATAATGATAGACCCCAAAGAGGTCCTACCATTGACACGCAAAGACAAGCGGGCACTACCGACCCAAGAACGCCTCGTCCTACTGATGATAAACCAAAAGTAGTAAAAAGCCAAGCCGATATTGCTTTAGAGCTTGCAAAATCGAAGCATAAACTTGGAAAACGCGGTGTTGGTGTAGAATCTATTGCTTCGAAAATTGGTGCCGTTAGTACAAAACAACAGGATGACAAAAAAAGAAAAACTAAAGGTAAAAAATCACTACGTGAGGTAATAACTGAAGAAGAAGTAGCAAGAGCAATCCGCGAAACACGACAAGGAATGGATGAATCATCCAGTATTTCTCAGCGTAGCAAAATGCGTCAGAAACGCAAAATGGAACGCGAAGAAAAAGAACAGCGTCGACAGGAAGAACTTGATATGGAAGGTATGATACTACGTCTTACGGAGTTCGTATCCACAAGTGACCTTGCCAATTTAATGCGTGTGAGTACCTCCGAAGTTATCATGAAATGTATGAAACTCGGTCTTATGGTAACCATCAATCAGCGATTGGATAAAGACACTATAACACTTATTGCCGATGATTATGGATTTACCGTAGAATTTATTGATGATCAACATATACAAAATATTGATGATGATGAAGATCTTGAAGAGTCATTAGTACCACGTCCGCCCATTGTTACGATTATGGGACATGTGGATCACGGTAAAACATCATTACTCGATTATATACGTAAGGCAAATGTGGTAGCCGGTGAAGCTGGTGGAATTACCCAGCATATTGGTGCATACCACGTAACCTTGTCAAACGGTAAGGAAATCGGATTCCTTGACACACCGGGTCACGAAGCATTCACTGCCATGCGGGCACGCGGTGCGCAGGTTACGGATATAGTTGTACTTGTCGTTGCTGCCGATGATCAGGTGATGCCTCAAACAATAGAAGCAATTAGCCATGCAAACGCTGCAAATGTTCCTATTGTTGTTGCCCTCAATAAAATTGATCGCGCGGAAGCAAATCCCGATAGAATAAAACAACAGTTGGCTGACCATGGTGTTTTGGTTGAAGATTGGGGTGGTAAATATCAATGCGTTCATGTTTCCGCGAAACAGGGTTTAAATGTCGATATACTTCTCGAGAAGATTCTTCTTGAAGCGGAAATACTCGAATTGAAAGCAAATCCGGAGCGTCATGCTCGAGGAACTGTTATTGAAGCACATTTGGATAAAGGAAAAGGTATTCTTGCTACGGTACTTGTACAAAAAGGTACTCTTAATGTTGGCGACCCGTTCGTAGTGGGTATTCATTCCGGACGTGTACGCGCTATGTTCGATGAGCGTGGAAATCGTGTACAATCAGCCGGACCATCTATTCCCGTACAGCTTTCAGGTTTTGACGGATTGCCTTCGGCAGGTGATATTTTTGTTGCAATGGAAGAGGAATCCGATGCGAAAGAAATTGCAACACGCAGACAATTATTGGCTCGTGAACAACAATTTAAACAAGTACGTCACACTACTCTTGATGATATTTCCGCTCAGATTAAACAAGGCGGAACAAAAGAACTTAAACTTATCATTAAAGGTGATGTGGGTGGTTCTGTTGAGGCGCTTTCCGATTCATTACACAAACTTTCGCGTGATGAAGTAAAAGT
>JALHLL010000094.1 GCA_022844575.1 bacterium | reverse complement strand
AAAACCGAATAAAAGTTTTCTTATCAGTGCTGAAATGATAGGTTTTGCTTCTAGTGAATCACAGGGTGAAATACGTAATCAAACACGTATGACAAGTTTATGGACAGGGAGAAAAGTTTTCCTTGAAATGGACAGCACCGGCAAACGTACAAATGTAAGTGCAGAAGATTCGGTGAGTTCTGCTATTGCTCCCGGTGGTGCTTTCCAGCCACCTTTATTTATGCGTATAGGTGAAACATGTAAAATGGGAAAAGATTCTTGGATGGTGGGAGAGGAAGAACATTTGGTGGAAAATGGTGTTCCTGTACCATTGGTGAATTATTCTTCCTTGGTAAGGATTACAGGCGAAGTTGATACATTAGGTGTACATTGTAATCGTTTGCAATGGACAACCACCGGGCAGGGTTTGGCTTTTGTTGTACTCGGAGTAGGAAAAGAAGCCAAAATTTCTTCCGTTATGAATCAATTCACAAGAATGGAAATGAGTTCGGTTTATAAAATTCCGGTGCATGTTTTTGCTACGTCTGAAATTAAGTTTACGATGAATGCTCCTAGCGGTAAGAAAACAAAGGGTGTAAACTACATCAAAACTGACTACACTTTAAGAAATTATAGGTTTGAAAAGAAATGAATATTTCATTAGTTGGTAGAACTGCAATAGTTGGCGGCAGCACACAGGGTATAGGATTTTCAATTGCAGAACTTTTTGCAGAGTGTGGTGCGACGGTATTATTACTTGCTCGAAATAGAGAGAAATTATCGGAAAAAGTACAATTATTACCGACCCAGAATGGGCAAAAACATGATATACTCGTTGCTGATTATAATGATGCAGTAACTGTTGAGTTGGTTGTACGTGGTTTTTTGGATGATGGTGGTGTTTGCGATATTCTTATAAATAATACGGGAGGTCCGGCACCCGGTTTAATTGAAAATGCTAAGCCCGATGATTTTATGGCTGCATTTACTTCACATGTAATAGTAAATCATCGTTTATCGCAATTAGTGATTCCGGCAATGAAGAACCGTACATGGGGGAGAATAATCAATATCGTTTCTACATCGGTAAAACAACCTCTTGCCGGATTAGGGGTATCTAATACAGTACGCGGTGCTACAGCAAGCTGGTCGAAAACTCTTGCTTCGGAAGTTGCAAAACACAATATTACCGTGAACTGTATTTTACCCGGAGCAACGAAAACAGGTCGTTTGGATGCAATTATTAAAAAGAAAACCGAGCAACAAAACATTACGGAACAAGAAGCTATAGCTTCAATGGAGAAGGAAATCCCGGCCGGTCGTCTCGGCGATCCGAAAGATGTTGCAGGTTTAGCGGCTTTTCTTGCTTCGGATTGGGGTGCATATATTACCGGAACAAATATAGCCGTTGATGGTGGGAGAACAAATACTTTTTAAGTACAATAATTAAGTTTGTTTTTATATAAATTAAGAATTTTGCAAAATTCTATTCTTAAAACAAACTACCTTGATTTTCTTGCGTACATAACTTTGCCCCTTCTAATTTTAGCAACTTTTCTTTTACGGCTATACCACCTGCATACCCGACAAGTTCTCCATTGCTACCGACAATTCTATGGCACGGAACAATGATAGAAATTGCATTTGCGCCATTTGCGCTTGCTACTGCACGGATTGCATCCTTATTGTTTAGCTTTATTGATTGTTGCAGATAGGTTGATGTTTGCCCATATCCTATTTTTAACAATTCTTTCCAGACGCTTTTCTGAAAATCAGTTCCTATGAGAAGTAGAGGAATGTTGAATTCACGTCTTTCACCGGACATGTATTCTTCCAACTGTAATATCGTTTGTTTTATTATCTCATCTTCTTTTTCTTCAAACTGTGTATCCAATGAGTTTTTCAGTCTATTATCAATAGTACTACGCATCTTTCTGTAACGCCAATCACATATACATAGTTTATTATCGTATGTCCCGATAATCAATTCACCAAGGGGAAATGTAACAAAACTGATATGGATACTCTTCATTATGTTTATCCGCCTTTGTGTATAAGTGTAAAGTGCAAACATAATAACTATTCCCGGAGATACACAGACTTATAATCAAGTTATGATATGTATCAATGAGTTATTTATTCACCCCTTCTTTTGAAAAAGAAAATAAATTACTTTAGCTTTTTGTTGTGTTTTCGACTATTCTGAACTGAATGACTCTTTCGATTAAATTGTAGGGGATTTCTTCGCTTAAAGGGAATTGTACAGAACCTTTCCCTTGTTTGTACTGTGCAAATTCCGTAGCAAATTGCTCATGCCCTGAGGGAGTAGCATATAAACCGATATGATTTTTGAAAGCCGCGAAGTAAATAAGTGGTTTTCCGTTTAGTTTATATCCGGGCATGCCATAACTTATGCTCTCAACAGCTTCCGGTGAACAGCGTAAAACAATACCCCTAATATTGTTCAGAATGTTTTTCACACTTTCATTGTGCTTTGTTATGTATTCTTCAACGGTGTTCATACGTATAAACTATTGTTTTACTAATTTTTATGATATATATAAAAAGAGAGCTATTTCTCATAAATAGCTCCCTTTTCGGACTTGTTTCAATTATTTCTGTTCACTACAATTAAACATCCATTGTACACCATATTTATCTTTACAGCTTCCGTAATAAGCGCCCCAGAACATATCCTGAAGCTCCATCTCCACTTTACCGCCATCCGATAATTTGTTAAACAGTGCCTGTGTATGTTCTTTTGTATCCGGTTCAAGATTTATGTAAACGTTGTTTCCGAAATTTACTGTAAACCCCATACTTTCAGGTGCATCCGTACCCATAAGTACATGACCGCCAAGTATCTCTAATGCAACGTGCATCACAAGATTTTTGTCAGATTCATTCATTGGAGGTTGACCTTCTGTCGGAGGTACTTCCGAAAAACGGTAAATACCACCCATAAATTCGCCACCGAAAACGGAGCGATAAAAATTGAATGCTTCTTCCGTATTATTAGGAAAGTTAAGATAAGTGCTTACACGTGCCATAAAAAAAGAAAAAAAGTAGTTAAAGAATACTATAAAATTGTGTGCAAATATTCGTCAAGTCGATTATGACTATCAATTACTCCGTGCTCCATTCCTGACTGTACATGTCCGTTTCTATCCTGAACGGATTTGTAAATGACATGAATAGTGATTTTCGTTCTATTCATCGGAAGTTCTTCCAAAGTCAAAAACTCTAGTGAAACATGACCTCTTTCCGGTAAACCCTCAAATTCAAAAGTTCGGATTATTATCTCAGTCACCATCACTTCATGGATTACACCATTAAAAGCATATTTATTTCCTTCACCATCAATGTGAATAAAACGCCAACTTCCATGATTTTTGTTTTCCAGTTTATCAATTTCCATTCTCATGCTAGAACATCCCATCCATTGGGGCAGTAAATCAATATCCGACAATGCCTTGTAAACAAGATCACGGTTGGCATCAAACTCGCGAATAATGAAGAGTTCTTGTTTACCGTCCTCAATTATAAACTCGGTTTTATTCACTTTTTCAGTTTCCATTGTTTAAGAGTTCATCAAGATTTTGCAGAGCCATCGTAAAGCCCTCTTGAAAGCCCATCCGGATTATCTGTTCCAAATCTTCTAAAGATTTGTATGTTGCTTCTATTGTTACCTTTGTTTTGCCGTCCGGCATACTATAGTAGCTGTTTCTCCAATCACAACGAGGAAATTCCATATTGATGTTACCTTCCTCGTCACAGAAGGCATCCTGTGCTGTGTAAAACACCTCTTTTTCAATTTCATAATAATCAGCCCGACACCAGTGTCTTTCACCTTCAGGACTTTCCATATAATAATGCCAGTAACCGCTCGGTGTAAAATCCATTGATTTTGTTACTGCTTTCCATGGTTTGGGAGCCCACCATTGGTCTAATAGTTCTTTTTGTGTCCAAGCAGCCCATACAGTTGGTAAAGGTGCTGCAAATTCACGTTCAACAAATACTTTGTTCGTTTTCTTATCGATGGAAAAATTCATGAGTAGATTAGCGTTCATTGTTTTGTACCGTTAAGGTTAATAATAATTGATCAAGTTGACTGAATCTGTCTTCCCAAAGTTTTTTGAAGGGTTCTATCCAATCGGCAACTTCCTTAATTTTTATAGGGTTAAAGTAGTAATAAATTTCTCGCCCTTTCTGCTGTTGATGTAACAAATCGCATTCTGTTAAGACTTTTATATGTTTCGAAACTGCTTGTCTTGTCATGTCAAAGTGTTCGGCTAAAGCATTCGGTGTCATTGCTTGAACGGCAATAAGCCCGATAATCGCCCTTCTGGTAGGGTCAGCAATCGCTTGGAAAATATCACGTTTCATAGTATGCTTTTCTTATGTGCAACTTTTCGGTTGCAAATATACGCAACTTTTTGGTTGCGCAAAATTTTTTGATGTTTTTTTTAGAGTAGAGATCCGAAACTTACCTTATACCGTATGTATTGCTTAGTTGGCAGATTTACATTCTAAAGGAATCCAATAATGAGTAAGGTGCAACAGGAACCGATAAAAAGGAAATACTTAACCGTAAAGCGTTTATTGTTTATCGGTTCTTCGTTTTTTCTGATACTAATTACCATAATGGCAGTACATATTTATCAGGTAACAACACCAAAAAGTGACGGATTTGTTAATAGTAATCTTCAACTTGCCCGAATTGATTTTTCAGGAGAGCTTTCGGTGAAAGAGCAGCAAAGTATCGAATCGTATGTAAAATCATTACCGGGAATAAAAAGCACATTTATGAATACAAGTGCCAATGTACTTGTGTACACGTATATATTGGAAAGTGTACAAATACTAAAGAATAAAAAAAGTAATAATGAATCGGTAAGTGAAGCAATTGTAAGAAAAATTAATGAGTCCGGAATATATAATAATACGATACGAGCCGAAAGATATATGGTAAATAATACAACTGCAGGTAGTTGTCCAATAAATGGCAAACAATTATCACTCTATAGAAAAATAGGTGCAATGATGCATAATATTCTTGATTGATATTTAATTCTAAAAATAATAGCATTAATCATTCTTTTTTAACTTTTTTGAAAGTTTATATGAAAACATTCCTTTCTATGAAATCGGTACTAATTATTATGAGCTTAAGTGCTGTCATATTGGTAACGTCATGTTCGGAAGAAAAGACGACAAACCCGACACCGACTCCTACTCCGAGTCTTTATGATAGAGTGGGCGGTACAACAATGGTTCAAGACCCTTCAAATCCGGGGATGATGATAGAAAAAGGCCGCCTAACTTTAAGGAGTGTGGTAGATAGCTCAATATTTGTTATTGCTGCTGATTCGAGAATGGCTAAGTATTTTCCCGTGCTCTTTGCCGAATTGGGGGCAGGCAGTACAACAGGTCTGAGTCGACTAAGTAAAAATTTTACAGACTTTATGTGTTTTGCAACCGGTTCAAAAACTTACTCATATTCAGGCTTAAATATGAAAGCTGCACATGATCCCGCACAGAACTCTCGTATTCCAATGAAGATTAATGCGTCAGATTTTGATGCGTTTGTTGGTGATATTGGAATCGGTTTGGCAAAAAATGGCGTTAACTCCGAAAATAATGCCGCACTTGTTAATGATTTGGTAGCTTTACTGAACACAACAAAAGCGGACATAGTTCAGCAATAATCTGCTATTAAGTCGCAATAGTACAATTATTGTAAAGAATCCCTTGATTTATTTTTGAATCAAGGGATTTATTTTTCTATTGAATGTTTAGTTTCGGAGCATTACCCAAAACGGTAAGATTTTCTAATGTGGGTGAAGGTCTCCCACCTTTTGGTTCGAGAGTAATAGCGAAAGCATCGGCTGAATCCGTACTATTCATTCGGAAAATAAAAGGTGAAACAGTAGAATGAAAAACACCCAAGTCACGCGGTTTACCATCGACCAAAGCCCATAATTGATAATCGGTAGAATCGTTATTCGACGGTAAAGAGTGTACCTCCAAGTGAACACTACTTTCTTTCGCATTCCAATATACTGTTGTATGTGAGTTTTTTGCAGAACTATCTTTCTTAACTGATTTCATAAATACTTCGACTGTATTCGGATTGCTAAGCAATGCTAAGCGTGTGTCAAGCACAGTCGCTTTCGATGCCATAACGGAAATATCATATTTATTACGAGTCAATTCATTGCGAACTGTGTTTAATTCAGTAAGAGTATTGGTATTCTCATTATACAAATAAAGAGCAGTAGTCGTACTTACCGTGAATAAAATACTTGCAGCAAAGGCATAACGATATGTACTTTTTAAACGCGAGCGTAAGGATAAAATCACCGTTGAGGGGAACGGATTACCTATAATCTTTTGAAGTATTTTGGGTCTTAATGAAGGTGAAGGGTTAATGGATGCCGACCTTGCTAATATTTCGATAACCTTTTCCGAATCTGTAATTTTTTCTTTGAGATGCTTATCTTCTATACTCTTCAGTTTATCGCTTTCCGAGTTAGTCATTCCACCTAAAGCATAAATTGCAGCATCATTTTCTGTATTTTGTTCATCATCAATATTATGTATTTCGCTCATATAGTATTTTGTAGTGATAATGAACAATGATTCTCCGGCAAATTCGAGGGTAAGCCGGAAGTATTGTTAGTATTCAGGTCTGCTTCTTGAGAAATGCCTGAATTAAGGACGAAAATAATTGCCAATAGAATTTCTTTTTTGACCGGATTACTGTTGTTATTGTCAGTCCCTTTAAGTTCCTCAGTGAAGATGGCACGCAAAGTTTCTATCGCCAATCGTGCGCGTGACTTAATTGTACCGAGCGGAATAGAAAATTCTTTTGCAATTTCCGATTGAGTATATCCTTGAAAATACATTAACTCAATAATTTGTAATTGCTCTTTAGGTAGTTTTGAAAGAATTTCACGAAGATTTGCCGACTCCGCATAATCGGGCGTCTTTGAATGAACTTCTTCATCAATACTTACGGAATCGAAGGGAACACGGTTCACTGCCTGTGCATTTAACTCAGTACTGCGTAATTTATCAATCGCCGTATTACGCGCTATATTAAGCATCCATGTAAAAATACTCCCTTTTGCACTATTATACAGTTCACGGTTCAGCCACACTTTCATTAGTGCTTCTTGAAGAACATCCTCTGCTATTTCTATTCTTCCTTGAAGTATTTTCAGAATTATGCCATAGAGTGAAGAACTATAATGATCGTATATATATTCTAAAGCAAACGATTCTCCACTTTGCAGATATAAAATCAAATCATGTTCACTGAGTGTGTTTTGTATCATTATAAAGTGGGTACAAATATTTGTTAATCCGCGAGTATATAGTAGTTACATATGTTTAACCTATACACTCAGTTTTTATTTCTTACTTTTCTTTGCTTGCGGATTAAAATCTAAACAAAGTTGCAACCAATACGATAAATCATTATCACTTTGAAAACCTTTTTCAAGTACAAAAATAAACCCTTTCATGGACTTTCCGGAAAAGTCCATCGGAATACAATCATCTCTGTTAATGGAGTTTTCATAGTCATTCTCACCAATTCTACATAATAGATAATTTTGTCCCGATTTTTTATCAATATGAGTGCCGGTACACATTTTGTCATCAACCATAAAGCATACACCACTGAACATTTTCTTTTCTGTGAAAATTATATTCTTATTGCTAAAAATAGTGCGGATTCTTTGTACAATGTTCTCATCGTATGCCATTATTGTTTCCCCAATTATTGTTAAAGAAAAGTATTATGTAAAGATGTTACGCTTTTTAGTTCCTAGAAATATCGCCATTTATCGTAGATATAACTCTTGTCATATTATCATTAAAGGTCTTTTGTTTCGAAAATCTGTTCTCCGGCAATCCCAAAAACCCGAGTGCACTACGATAAAACAAATCCTCCTTAACAAGTATATCAATATCTTTCATATCCTCAATGAATTTTCCATGTTCCAGATCACCAAGAGGGAAGGGGTAGTCCGTACCATAAGCCACTTTGTGCGAAGGTAAAACTTGCAGAAGATATTTGAGCGCATCATCATCGTGAGTGATACCATCTACCCAAAATTGCCCCAAATACTCACGCGGATCGCGTATATGATTGATATTACACAAATCGGGACGCGCACGCCAACCATGAGATATTCTGCCGACTGTAAACGGAAAGGCACCTCCTGCATGTGCAAAAAGCACTCTTAGACGGGGGAATTTATCGAATACGCCACCAAATATCATGGAACAGATGGAAAGGGTAGTTTCTGCCGGCATGCCAACCAACCATTCCATAAAGTATGGCTTCATTCTATTTGCTCCCGCCATTTCCCACGGATGTACCATAATACATGCACCCAAATCTTGTGCCGCTTGGTATATCGGAAAAAAGTCGGGATGATCGAGATTTTTACCGTTTATGTTCGAGCCGATTTGAATGCCCGGGAACTTACATTCTTTTACACAACGCTCTAACTCCTTTATTGCAAGGTCGGTATCTTGCATAGGTATTGTGCCGAGTCCGACTAAACGTTGCGGAGTATTGTTCTGGATTTCGGCAAGGTGATTGTTGAGAAAAATATGCCAGTCGAGTGTATGTTCCGGTTTTGCCCAGTACTTGAACAAAACAGGCACTGTACATAAAACCATAACGTCAACATTGTGTTTATTCATATCTTGCAATATTGCGTCGGGATTCCAACAGTTTTCTTCAATTTCGCGGAAGAAAGTGCCGTCATCACGCATCATTTTTGCGCGACCTTTTTGATGATGATGCAATTGGATGAATCCGCCGTAGCCATATTTGTCTTTGAGGGATTCCCATGTTTGAGGCAATATATGAGCGTGAATATCTATTTTTAGCATAATTGGTCTTTCTATAGTCTATACAAATTTACAGAGGAGCGAATGAACATCAAGGCGATTGAGGCAAAGAAACATTTGGGACAGAATTTTTTGACGGATAGAAATATCGCCGCCAAGATAATAGACTTATTGGAAATCGAATCAGGCTCTACGGTTCTTGAAATAGGCCCCGGCACGGGTGCGTTAACTTCCTTGATGTTAGAAAGAGGATATATTGTTCATGCGATAGAGATTGACGAAAGAGCTGTCGGGCATTTAAAAAAGACATACCCGACCGACAAACTGATTATACATCACACAAGTATCGAGCGTTTTGATATTCGCGAGTTTGCACAAACGTCAGGTCAGAAACTGAATATAATAGGGAATATACCCTATAATATTACAAGTGAAATTTTATTTATGATTTTCGATAATGCGGATATTTTTCGCCGCGCTATAATTATGATGCAAAGAGAAGTAGCAATGCGACTTAATGCTTTGCCAAGAAGCAAGGATTATGGTATCTTGACACTTGCCTGTAATTATTCATCAAAAGCCAAAAGGTGTTTTGATGTTTCTCCACATAGTTTTTCGCCCCAACCGAAGGTAACATCCTCAGTCGTAAGATTCGATTGTAGTGAAATCCCTGAAAAAATAAGCCGCGAACTTTTTAAGAAAACGATGGTATATGTTCGAGCAGGATTTAATCAGAGACGTAAAAAATTATCAAATTCCTTAAAATCAACAGATGTATTTACTGTTGCAGGTGAAAATGAATGGATTAAAGAAATAAGTGAAAAAAGGGCTGAAGAGTTAACAACTCATGATTTTATAAAAATAGTAGAAATTGTACAATTACATAAGGAAAATAACTGAAACTATGGTAAAAGAGAAATTATTGATTTTCGGGCAAAAATTATCTGAAGTATTACGAACCCAAGACTTATATGTAATGGGGATGACAACTATCTATATGGTACTATGCCTTGTGTTCTTTACAAGTTTAACAGGTGCCGTACCCCTTTTATTATTAAATCTTTTTCTTATCTGTACAACTATCCTTATTGCAATCAATGCTTCGCGAAGGGATAATATTCCTTTTATAAGGATTTTGGGTATTTTTTACTGTATTCCCATAGTACCGATAATGTTTAGTCAAGTTTTTAACTTTATACCGCTTGTCAATCCGCATGATTACGATACTATGCTTATTGCTTGGGATAGAGCAATCTTCGGGACAGACCCGACTAAATTTCTACTGAAATTTCAGCACCCTATTATTACTGAAGCAACCCAATTTGCTTATATGCTCTATTTTTTTCACGGTATTATTCTCGGAATTGAGATGTATTGTGTGGGTAGAATAAAAGAGGTGCATAAGTTAATCAGATTGACGGTTTTTGGAATTTTTGCTTCTTACCTTTTATACTTTATAGCTCCGGCGATAGGACCACGTTTTACATTACATGATTATTTTCAAACAAATTCCGAGCTACCGGGTTTATTCATTACTGAATATGCACGTGCTTTTATTGATGCGGGTGACGGGATACCGAAAGGTTCATTAACACCCGAATTATTTGTGCATAGAAACTGTATGCCGAGCGGGCATACGATGATTACTTTGCTTAATCTTATCCTTGTATTTCGTTTTCGTTCACGGTTAAAATGGTTCTTCTTTATTTTCAGTGTACTGCTTATATATGCTACTGTCTATCAACGTTATCACTATGTGGTGGATGTAATGGCAGGCATACTGTGTTGTTTTGTTGCTTTATGGGTTGAACCGAAGATACATCGCCTTTTTGTTCGTAAAAAATGGGTTATAGAAGTGGAGTAGAGATTTAGTCATAAAATCTAACACTATTAATAAAGTAATGTTCTATCAAACATGAATATATACTGTACGAAACACAGAAAAAATGAAACCAACTTGATTTGTAATGCTTAGTTTAATAATAAAATCTGTTATAATGTGTACTGTTACGGTAATGTTTTTACTGTGTAGTCAAACAGCTCTTTCACAAAACTACTATGAAGGTGTCGAGGCTAAGTGCATAACTCTCAAAAATGGTAAGAAAGAATGCTATGATTGGCCTAGAAGGTGGTTTAGTCTCAATACAGTAAAAATCGAAAACGATACATTTTACATGTACAAGACACCTTTTTCTCTTCACAAAGGTGAAAGAAGGTATTCAGCTTCTGATGGTGCATTCTATTACATGTATGGAGTGATTATAAAGAAAGCCTCAGATTCTTTTATGGTTCTTACTATGTATAATTGTGAATATTGCCATGAAAATACTTACCGTGACCCGAAAGCGGGATTCCATTTTCCTCTACCACATCGTGACACTTTAAAATTTGTCTCTACAAAAGCTGGGTTCAAAATCGGTAAAATACATTACAAGAAAGTAAAAGATAATACTGTAGGTCATTTTCCACAAAAACAAAGATTTCTCTTTGATTCGAATAAAATATACAGGATAAACCCTGAGAGTCAATATAAGTTAATATCCACATCCATTAAGCATTTTTTAGACACTAAAGATTTAGTATTAGACGAAGATACCATAAGAATTTGTAGAGAAAGAGTTGACTATGACCGTATTTGTGAAATACTCAATCCTGACTCGATACATATTGGTATACACAAATACAAAATTGTATTTTATAATGAAAGCGAGTTAGTAGATTTGAGTCGTATAGAAAACAGGGTTATTAGGTATATAAAGATTAACAGAATTACTGATTATTGGAGAACATCATCGATTTCTTTGCATTATAAGATTATTATTCCGAAAAACACAATAAGTAAATCCGAAAAGGAATATTTTAATCGTTTCGAATATTACAAAATAAACGGAAAATATAAAATGATTGGAAAATTACCTGAGAATTCTTGGGGTATAGTACAGTGAAAATTGTTTGTGTAACGACATCAAAACAGTTCTACTGTACTTTGTATCCGAGTGTAAGTAGTAAGAGATTAATGAATGAATGTTGTTAAATGTTATCTTAATCTACTTCAGTTTTTTTTGAAATTTATAAGATATTGAAACAAGAGTATAGCATTGATTGAGAAAGGATATCATGCCTTATATTCTAGAACATTATCACCAATAAAGTGATATGAAGTGACATGACATATTTGATGGGCAACATATCGTCGGGATTATCAGTTTGATAAAATAGTGGAACACTTTATACACTTGCCCGAAAAAATTAAAGTGGCTTTAGGTCTTTATTGTAATGTTATAGTGTTACATCTCAATCGTATTCTTATATTTTTGTATGACTTAATCTATCGCAACACTGTTGCGGTCAAACCGATTGTATAATCAACATTTGGCAGGAGTGTGTTATGAAAATAGTTACGATGTTACTTCTATTCATCGCACTGCTTTGTGCAACAAATGCCCAAACGCCCATACTATACAAGCCGAATGGAGGTGAAAAACTGAATGAAGGTGGTTCATATACAATAACATGG
>JALHLL010000093.1 GCA_022844575.1 bacterium | reverse complement strand
GAGCGTAAAGTATGCGTCCCTTCAAAAACAGGTACGATTGCATAAACATAATCACAAATATCATTTTCGTCAATCTTAGGTATTGGTTTTATCCATACAGAATCAATAGGCGCACCGTCTAAGCGCAAAGTTTGTAATCCTGCTTTTGGTGTAACAATGCTAATGTACTGTTCCGTATATGTAATATCGTCAGGTCTGCCTTGCGTTCCTATTGCCTGAATATTACTAACAAGATATGATTTCAGGTACTGCTCATGTGGCGGTACATAAAGCAATAACGGGTCGCCTGTACCTACCGAGTATCGATCACTTTGTGATGATGCCTTGATGATTGCTACCAAAACGGGTTTATTACTCGTTATTCCGAGAGGGTTATAAAAATTACCTTGAAGAAACTCGCCTTTCATTAATGTATCCAATACCAATCCATTGGCATATACTATAGTAGAATCTTCAGATGCTATGATACGAAAAACATTGTATGTAGTAAATCGGATAATACCGCTTGGAAAAGGGATGAGTTGAAAAGAATAACCCCACTGATTTGTGGGCGGAACTTGTTCGAAAAGGTGATCACGTGAAAGTCCCGTTTCTTTTGCATCTCTCGGAGCAGGTGAGCGTTGATGTCCTGCAAAAACGGCTACAGGTTTGGAGCTTTGTATTCTTGTTCCTGATATATCGTTTTGTAATCGTTTAAGTTCAATTAAAGTCTGTAACAAATAGGACTCACCTTTGTTTAACACTACCTCAATCGAACGCGCATAATTACCTGTAAAATCAAATTGATTGACCAAATCGCTTTTCGTAGTGATTGTTATTTTCGTATTATCCTCCGTAGCGGTAACGATTGCTTGTGAAGGGGTGCTATGATATACGAGTGTATCATCATCCACAATACCATCAGAGGGGTAACTTAATATATAATAATCAGTACCTAATGATGTAACAGGATAAATAATAGAGGCATCACTTGTTGTTATGGCTTGATTCAGAGCATACACGGAAATATCCTCGACGGAAACGACACGGAAATAGGGTCGTATCTTTCTGCCATTGTCGCCAAGTGTAAAGTTTAAGCCACTATTATTAAAACCCAGTGGCTCATAATCTATCCATGGAACACCAAACTTTGCCATACCGTTTTGGGGTATTATAAGTTCAGATGAGTTGGTAAATCCCTCACGATTTCTATAATGAATCATTACGGAAGTGGAAGGGGGACCTGCACAAAAGATATACAAGGAATCTCTAATATTCCTGACCGAGTTTCTGATATTATTATGGAAATTCGGTAAAAACGAAACGTAAAATTCGCGACCAATAGTAGTGTTCTGCTCTTGAGAACGAAGATTAGGTGAACCGGCAACTAAATAGATGACGATGTGTAACGTTAACATTACACTGTAAAAGCAGCGATGGTAAAGTGAGGTCATCATAAGTGTTAACAGTAAGTATAGCCGTCACCATCCTGAAAATTACGAATTTCGCCGACTATAACTACTAAAAGAAAGAAAATGAGAAAAAAAGAAATGCCCGAAATGGAACTTCAGATAGAATCAATAGGGTTTGAAGGGGTCTCGATTGCACGATATGATGGCAAAGTACATTTTATTGAAGGTGGAATACCTGGCGACAAAGTAAGGGTGCGGATTCATAAGAATAAGTCATCGTATGCCGAAGGAAAGATTATCGAATTGATTAACCCTTCGGATAGAAGGGTTTCACCTAAGTGTCTGCACTTTGGTACTTGCGGGGGATGTAAATGGCAGCACTTGAATTATGACGACCAGCTTATGTGGAAAAGGAATCATGTAATAGATTCTTTCGAGCGTTTAGGTAAGATACCATATGGAAACGTTATGGAAACGATGCCTTCGCCCAAAACGTTCAACTATAGAAATAAGATGGAGTTTTCTTTCGGGGCATCGCGTTGGTTAACAACCAATGAAATGGATGATGAAACAGTTGTTCGCGACTTTGCTTTGGGCTTACATGCACCGGGCAGATTTGATAAAGTACTTGATATTGAGGAATGTCATCTTGCCGACGACAGAACAAGTTCGGTTCTGAAAACAATAAGAAATAAGGCGATGGAACTTGGGGTTACTGCGCATCATGCGAGACATCATACGGGTTTCCTAAGAAACCTTATTATTCGTACGGCGCAGAATGGTTCCGAATTTATGATTGCTCTTATTACTTCATCACCGAAAGAGGAGAGTGATAATGCGTTTATCCAATGGTTTAAGGATGAATTCAAGAGTATTTTTCCATCCTTAACTTCATTATTATGGGCAGTAACCGATTCTTTATCAGGAGTTGCCGTTGGTGAAATTCGATGGTACACAGGAAATACTTTTATTACGGAATTTATTAAAGATATTGCTTTCAGAATTTCCCCATTTTCTTTCTTTCAGACCAATGGTGTTCAATTAGAGCCCTTTATTGATGCAATCGTTAAAACGGCTTCATTACAAAGTGAAGACATTGTATGGGATTGTTATTGTGGTGCGGGTTCTATTACATTACCTGCATCAAAACACTGCAAAAAAATAATAGGTTTTGAACTTTCCGAAAGTTCAATTAAGGATGCCGAATTAAACAAAACACAAAATGGAATTACAAACGCACAGTTTTTCCATGAAGACTTACATAAACAGAAGGCAATAGAAAAATTAAGTTCATTGGAAAAACCCGATGTTGTTATTCTTGATCCTCCGCGTGCGGGAATCCATGAAATGCTCTTGAGACATTTATTACAGCTTGAAGTACCTAAAATTGTATATGTAAGTTGTAATCCGGCTACACAAGCAAGAGATTGTGCTATTCTTTTTGAAAAATACGATGTACAAACATTGCAACCGGTTGATATGTTCCCTCATACATATCATGTAGAAAATATAGCTTTATTAACATTAAGAAAATAATAATATGCAAACGATAAAAGAACACTTTGAACAGGCTGAATCAGTATTAAAAACCTTTTTATCGGATGAAAACAATTTCTTTGCAATTGAAGAAGCAGGAAAAATTATCGTTAATTCTATAAAAAATGGCGGAAAAGTATTGAGTTGCGGTAATGGTGGATCCATGTGTGATGCTATGCACTTTGCAGAAGAGTTAACGGGGCGTTATCGCGATAATCGTCGTGCATTACCTGCTATTGCCATTGCGGATGCATCTCATATTGCATGTGTGGGGAACGATTATGGGTATGAATATATCTTCTCACGATATATTGAAGGGGTCGGGAATAAGGGTGATGTTTTACTTGGCATCAGCACGAGCGGTAATTCACCGAATATACTACGTGCAATCGAAGCTGCACAAAAAAAGGGAATGAAAGTTATAGGTCTAACAGGAAAAGATGGTGGCAAAATGGCTGAACTTTGTGATGTTGAAATTCGTGCGCCTTTTTCCAAGTATGCCGATAGAGCACAAGAGATACATATTAAGGTTATTCATTCACTTATTGATTATATAGAGAGAAACGTCGGGTAAACACAACCATTATATGAATATTTAATTTATTCTTTTACGATAGGGGTAAGGGTTTCTTCATTATCTACCGAGTCTTTTCGCATTTGGTCGAAATATTGGGGAGCTAAATCTTGATCACGAGGGAAGGAATTACGAAATTTTTGGGACTTGCTAATGATTTCCCTTGTTGCTCTCAGCTTGTGTAAAAGCTCATCAGAGTTTTTTAATAGATACTCAGACTGCGGAGTTAATTCTATACGTTTTCCCGGTTCACTAATATCATAATGTGTATCGGGTATTTCTTTGTCTTGTTTATTCTGATATTTTAACCACTGCGATAATACTGCGTAAGCGGCATTCCTTTTTGAGTTTAAAGTATAACCTGCTATATGCGGAGTGTTGATGTAACATTGTTTTAGGAAAGGTAATGATACCTGTGGTTCATTAGCCCATGTATCTATAATAAAAGTAAAGTTTTTTGACTTCTGTGATTGAAGTAGTCGCTCTTCATCAATCACATTGCCGCGCGCGGCATTTATAATAATGGCATTTTGTTTTAGTAATAAGATTCTTTCTTCATTAAGTAAGAGTTTTGTTGCGAAACTATCTTTGTCAATAAAAGGTACATGAAAAGTAATGATATCTGATTCTGATAGTAGTTCGTTCAAATCAGCATTATCATGATTAAATATACAGCCATTTTCTTTTCTCGGAGGGTCATTTACTAAAACATATAATCCTAACCCTTTTGCATATTCGGCTACTCTTTGCCCTACATTGCCATACCCTATAATACCAATTTTTTTTTGTTTAAGATTGATATTCCGCTCATGCGATAATTCAAGAAGAGAGGAGATAATATATTCTGCAACGGCATTTGCATTACTGCCTTTAGCTGAAACCGTAATAATATCCTCTTTATTCGTATAACTTCCATCAATATGATCAGTACCCGAGGTCGCAGTTGCAATGAAAGAAACCGTTACACCCTCTAGTAAGGTTTCATTTACTTTTGTTGTCGATCTTATAAATAAAGCATCAGGTTTGTACGAGCGTAAAAAATCATTTGTGAGACTGCGTCCGACAAATGGTTGGGATTCGATGTTATGTAAGGAAAGATATTCACCTATTATCGGAATATCAATGTCGTATAAAACTCGCATAAAAAAATCCCCTCACCATTATTAGGCGAGGGGGTGCTTTCTTAAATTTATTTGAGAATGATAAACTGCTTTACAAGAGAAGTATTCATTGCTTTCAATACAATATTATATGTTCCGCTTGGCAAATCATTAGGAATGGAGATTGTTTGCGTTGTGCCTCCAAGCTCCTCATGAGCCAAAACATTCATTTCATTGCCGAGCAAATCAGTAAGGATAACGGAAAGGGTGGAGGAATACCCACTTGCATTCCCGAAAGTAATAGTACCATTACCATCATTAGGATTCGGTACAATATCCAAAATCAAATCATCTTTTGTCAGTTCTTGTTCTTCAGCCGATGTAGTACCTATTGATGCTGTCATAGGAACAGTATAGGTAGGTGTAAGATCGTCATCACTATCTATAGCAAGAGTACCATTATGTTTACCATCACGATCTCCGTTAAATGCAACGGTTATCGTCATCGTATCACCTAATGCTAACACCGTACCTTCGCTTGTTATTTCGGGAACTACTTTCGATACTGAATAGAACTTTCTTAATGATGAAACACTAACGCCTTTTACAATTAAGCCGGATTCATTCGCCGGTGTTATTTTGTAAATAAGTTCTTTTTTCACATTCATCGGTACATTACCGAAATCCATAGTCTCGATATTGATAGCCGATTTAATTGTCGGTTTATCGCCTACGACAAATTGTAAGAAAATATCTCTTCCGAAATCCGGATTAAAAGACTGTACACTTTTTCCATTTGATAGCATTCTTAAGTACCCTGTACCAAGTTGTTGGCGTACAAACCATAGATCTAATCCATAATCTTCTCTGTTTGTAAGTCTGAATTCATAACAACCTTTTGTTAAAGTGTAATTGTGTTTGTAAAGAAAATTACTCTCTAAGCCACTACCTTCACCAATTACTTCACCTGTTGATTTTTTTAAATACCATTCATATTGTTCAGCTGCTTGATTATTCGTTTTTAATTGGATTTCCAAATCGGAATAAAATATCGGTGCAGCATTAAAGCGTACATCTCCATAATTATTTAGCATATTCTCATCTGTAGCATTATTCGGATTTTTGATAGTAACCTCAAAGCGTTGTTTACCTTTCAAACTACCCCAAGTGATCGGCGGCAGAAGTAAGGTATCGGTTTCCAAAAATTTCAGTTTTCCTTTCCACTGATATGTGGCTTTGGAACCACCTTTTACACCATATTCAATAGAGAGAGCGGTAAGTTCATTTGTACCTTT
The DNA here is from genome assembly GCA_022844575.1 of bacterium. Classification (GTDB taxonomy): domain Bacteria; phylum Bacteroidota; class Ignavibacteria; order Kapaibacteriales; family UBA961; genus UBA2353. Next base: position 6,480 of record JALHLL010000093.1, on the reverse strand, counting down.
GTTTTTAATGACAATTTTTGGCTCATGGCATATCGGATTCATTCTACTGTAAAATTCCCAATCATTCGGCTGTATAATATCCTCGATAGAAGCGTCGGTTGCAAAGTATGGCGCACTATATGAAATAAGTTGTGAACGAACTACATAATTACCAAATGCGCCACGCGCATCATACTTTTCCATTCCATAATCCATAGATACGGTTTCACCGGGAGTTACGTATGGAGTCAATTCAAAATCTTGAGTCGGTACTTCCGCACCCGGACACCAACCCGCTCTATCCAATGTCCATGTACCACCTTGAGGATACACAGGATTGGTAGCGCATTCATTCCATAATAGCCATTCAAACGTTTTATTTTTAACTTTAACAAAATGTTTTTTTGGACAGAATTCAGCACAGTTTGTATTTTGATTGTCACCAAAACCATGCCCGCTCACTCTTATTTTAACTCGATAATTTTTAGCTTCAGGTCTTAAAGTCATATCCATTGAAGTAAATGCTTTATCATCGGCAATATCTCCGTGAGAGCGATCTCCACCCCATAAATTATTAATGGCAATAACATCACGGGGTGGCGTACCCTTAATGAATAGAAACTTCAGGTCAAGAAGTTCTTGCGTATTACCTGCATATAAACGTACCCAATTATGTAATAAGGGCTCATAATCAGTTACATCGAATACCCATCTGAATCCTTTAGGTCCTAAATCCAAACCAATACCATACGGAGTTATGTACCGCCAAATTTCATAATTCACTATTGAACTGAACCATACTTTTTCGGCTTTACTAATTTCATTTTCAGCAGGAATAAAAGTAGAATCTGTTTTTTTGCCGTTAATATCATATGTATAGCTGTAAATATCACCTTCATAAACTGTTAGAGTATCTGTTGGTACTGTAGGATAATTAGGTGAATTTTCTTTTATGATTTTTCCTGTTGTCGGATTATCATACTTTATAACATTTATCCGTTTTGCCGAAACTGTGTCGGTAACAATACGGGATTCTCGTTCTATTGTCGGTAAACTGCCACGATAAGCTATAATTGCCGGAGCCGACTTTTGTACTACTATTCCGCCGACAGGTAGGAAATCAAGAGTTTCCGTAAAGAGTAATCCGGTTTTGTCGGCATCGATAACCCGAGGCATACCGAAAAGCGTAGCATTAACAACCTGATTATTTCCATATCTATAACTTGTGTAAATACTCGTATCATTTGCATCGTTAAATGAAAAGTGTACCAAGCATCCGAAAAATCTTGCAGTGGAAGGATACTGCATCAATTCGAATATTTCTTGAGTACCAAGTTCTCTATTAAAAACACTAAATTCGTCTATCATACCATTAAATGAACCATCAACACCGGAGCCTATTTTGAAATCTGTAATCTTACCGAGATTCCTTTGTTTATCAGCTCCCGAATGCCATAAAACTCCGTTCAGATATATTTTCATGGAGTCCGTTTTTGCATTTTTTACAAATGCCCAATGATTCCATTGTTTTTTTATTGCATCATCCGTAGCTGCCTTCTGAATCCTATCATACCCTGAACTATTGCCTGCATCCCAATAAACAGTTTTATCACCCCAAGGTACATGGGCATTAAGGATACGTTCACCATTCGCACCGCGAGCTTCAAATGTATTATTGTTTTGGGGTTGAGCATCACCGCCATTATGCCAAAATGCTATTGTCACTTCATCTGTTAGTGGACTAAAGGTACTTGCGGGAACATTTACATGGTCGCCCCTTGAAAAGCTCAATGCTTTATTTGTCTCATCGAAGCCCTTAATTCCTAAAGCTCCTAGGGCATTATAACCATGCATACTAATTTCAGTTTTATCTGTCTTATCATCAATATCAAAATCAAAAATCAAAGCACTTTTCCCATCCCATATAAGCGGAGTAGAGTTTGCAACAAAGTTCTGAACTGAATCTGCTGCCGGAAGTACGGGAATATACGTCGTTCGTTGTGACGGGAAAGAACGAACAGGGTCATTTTCAATGTGCATCTTTGCCTGACCTACGTAAAGTGGTTTACCCGATATAGATGCCCAATTAACACCTGAACCTAATATCAAACTGAAGGCATCAATTTTACCTTCCGTCAATCCCATTTCCGTTAAAGTTGCTTTTGTGCATATGAATCTGACACGTTGTCCGGCTTTAACTCTATACTTGTAAGGTTGTCCGAAACTTTTATTTAAGGAGTATGGCGTTAGATTGTTAAGAGCTAAGGGCTTGGCGTTTTGTATGGCTCTTTTGTAATAAGATGGAACATTCTTACTCGTGTACTTAAACTTATCGGGCGAAGAACCATTTGAAAGACGATAGTTCGGATAAGTAAGTCGTGTCGAATCGAATTGTGCGCTCGAATCACGTATGCCTGTGTAAGTCAAATAGTCCCATTCGCCGCAGTTATATTTGTCCCATGGTGTTTTAGGGTCACATTTTAATGTGTACCACATCAGCACTTTTTCGTATTTCTCACCTTTCGGTGGGAATTTGAAGGTTGCTTCACGTGTATGAATCGAATCGAAAGTGAATGTTTGTACCCAAGTTGTATCTCGTTGCTGCGCTAAGGTCGTTGTTGTAACTGCTTGAAAAATAAGGAACAATAATAAAGCAGCATTTTGAATGCGTATAGGATGACGCATGATACCTCCAATATTTACAAAAGATAATAATTTTCAAAAAGCAAATTAATCATAAGATAAGTTTAATCAATGCACAAGACAAATTTTTTTGATTAAGGTTTTTCGGATTTTTGTTGGTATTTTTGCAATCTGTATTCTTATTCATATTAAGTTTTTAGGAGTTTTCCGAATGAAGTTATTCGTAATCGCAGTACTCTGCGGTAGTTTTTTCGCCATGCAGGCTTGCTCGCAGCAAAAGAATAAAAAAGCCGATGCCCCACAATTGAAAAATTTTACAGATTCTGTAAGCTACAGTATTGGTGTACAAATCGGTTCAAACTTGAAACAGCAAAATATTGATATAAACCAAGAAGCATTGGTTGCAGCAATTAAAACTGCTTATGCAAAAGGTAAAACTGCCTTAACTGAAGAACAAGTTGGGGCGGTACTTAATAAATTTCAGGCACAAATGATGGAAAAACAACAAGCGGAATCTCGCAAAAAAGGTGAAGAAAATATCAAAAAAGGTCAAGATTTTCTGGCACAAAACGGCAAAAAGCCCGGTATAAAAACAACGGCAAGCGGTTTACAATATGAAGTTATAAAAGAAGGCGATGGAAAACAACCGACAGCCGAAAACACAGTAACTGTTCATTATACCGGAACTTTGACAAATGGTAAAAAATTCGATAGTTCGGTTGACCGTGGTGAACCGGCTACATTTCCTCTTAAAGGTGTAATTAAGGGTTGGACTGAAGGTTTACAATTAATGAAGATAGGTGCTAAATATCGTTTTTATATCCCTGCTGAACTTGGATATGGATCAAACGGTGCAGGCGCGGATATCGGACCGAATGAAGTGTTGATATTCGATGTTGAGCTACTAGAAATTAAGTAACCATTTTGTTCGTCAATGTAATCCTCGTTCACATAGTTAAGTGGACGAGGATTTCTTTTGATTGCGACATTTTACTGTAAAATCGGTTATTAACATTATAAAATCACTTTTATCATTATTGGAGGATTTATGTCATTTCCCGCAATTGTTGTAACACTCTTCTTTGCCTTGCTGTATATGTCCGCAGCTCAAATCGGAGCTACAATTAGTATTTCAGGTACGGTAAAGCCTGATGAGCCCATCTTAACATTTACCGGAGTTAATATTTCTTTTTCAGATCCTGCCGGAAAGGAAAATCGCACAAAGGTTGATAAAGATGGGAATTACAGCAGCGTGATTCTTAGTCCCGCAACTCGATACAAAGTTAAGATTTCGGGCGCGAACATAATAGCGATAGCACATGACTTTGAGACACCGAATGTCGAGAAGTTTACGGAGTTAAAACAAAACTTTACAGCAATAGCAGCAAATGCAGGAAAAACTCTATTTATGACCGAAGTTTTTTCGCCGACAAAAGCCGAATTGTCAACACAAGCAAAAACCCAACTTGACAAATTGATCGAAATGATGAAAAGCAATAGGGGTTTATCGGTGAAAATTGCTTTACAAAGTGAAAAGGAACTTCCACTTAAAAAGGAAGCTCCGAAACCTGAAAAAAAATCTAAAAAGAAGTCGAAGACTACTGCTGAAACAATGCCTGCTGCGGTTTCTACGAATACGGTTTCGATCAACCAGCAGAGAATTAATGTTATTCAGGAATATTTAAAAGACGTAAAATCAAGAGAAAAGAGAATAAGCATCATTTTAGATTCCTCTACGCCGAGTACGTTAAGTACAAGTTCTGAAACTGTCTCAGAACCTAAAAAAGGCAAAAAAAGCAGTAAAACTACAGTTACAACGAGCGTACAAATTCCTGTAAAGCTTACCTGTTCTGTTTTATCAATGGAAACAATCTGATTAATGTAGTTTATCCGAAAAATTATTGTAATGACGAGACCTCGCTTTTGCGGGGTTTTTTATTTTAATTGAAAGTAGGCATTTCTTATGATGTTCGTAAGTTTGTGGAAATCATTTAGGGGCTATAAATTATGAAAACAAGACGTGATTTTCTTATCGGAACTGCAACCGCCGTATCAATCGGTCTTATGCAAAGTAATACTATTTTAAGTGCATTGTCACCAGATACAGCATACACATTACCGATGTTACCATACTCGTATGATGCCCTCGATAAATATATAGATAAAACGACGATGGAGATTCATCATAGTAAGCATCATGCCGCATATGTCAGTAATCTTAATAAGTTAGTTACGGGGCTCACCGTGCCTTCCGATATAGTAAAGTTAATGCCGCTTATTGCTATGTTGCCTCAGGATAAGCAAACAGCTATACGTAATAATGGGGGCGGACATTATAATCATACAATGTTTTGGGAAATAATGGCACCGGAAGGAGTTGGCGGATCACTCTCAGGAAAACTAGCAGAGGCAATAAACTCACAATTCGGAAATATGGAAAAATTCACCGAATTATTTAACAATGCTGCTTTATCGCGTTTTGGTTCAGGATGGGTATGGCTTTATGAAAAAAATAATAAATTAATGATTGGTAGTACCGCAAATCAGGATAACCCTCTCATGGAAGAAAAAATTTCCGGCATTAACGGAAAACCTATTTTATGTCTCGATGTTTGGGAACATGCTTATTATCTGAAATACCAAAACCGACGTATTGAATATGTAAAAGCTTGGTGGAATATCGTGAATTGGAAAAAAGCCGAAGAAAATTTTTTAAACGGCTAAGTTCATATGTACACACGCGAGCAATGTTTGGCATTATTAACCGATAGGCATATTGCCGTTACAGCGAATGCAGGTTCGGGCAAAACTACGGTATTGGTCGAGCGCTTTGTACGTTTGCTTTTACAAGGTGTCGAAATCGGCTCCATTGTAGCAATTACGTTTACCCGTAAAGCGGCAGCCGAAATGCGTTTACGTGTTGCTGTAAGATTAGAACAAGAGTACAATGCCATGCTTACAATCGGTAATGTTCGTATGGCAACAAAGGTAAGAAATTTACGAGAACGATTAAATACTGCCCAAATATCCACAATTCATAGTTTCTGCGCCAATCTCATTCGAAATTATCCCGTTGAAGCAAAGATAAGTCCGCTCTTTTCCATTATCGATGACTTTGATGCAAATAAATTAAGAGAAGAGGCAATCGCATTGCTTGCGGAAAGAAAATTAGGATCCGAACAGAAAGATGAAAAAGAAAACTATTATACTTTGTTTAGAATATTTGGAATTGATACGATACATTCAATAGCTGAATCACTATTAAGAAATCTTGAGCAGTTAGAAGAATTAAAGAATATATATACTCAATCCGACGAAGAGATTATAGAACTTAGAAATAACATCATAACCGAACAGTACATAAAACCGTTGGTCCCCGCCTTAGTAAAAATTGAAGAAACCATAGAAAGTATTCGCAATAGCGGAGTGAAGTTAAACGCAGATGTTCAAAAACTGATGTTACACAGTACAGTGCTTTCGGAATTGATAACAGAATGTAGAAAAAAAGAAAGCAACTTTGCCTTAATCGGTAACTTATTCGGACAACTATATACGACATTATTTACCACTGAGAATAAAGAAAGGAAACGTTTACTAAGTTTTGCGATAGAACATAACATTGATAATCTGATATATGGTGAAGGTAAAGTATTAATACATACATCCGACTTTTTTTCAGAAATTGATGGGTGGGATAATGATAAAGATTTACTACAGTATTCGAGAATAATATTACAATTTACACAAGAGTGTAATGAACTTATAGAATCTGAAAAAATTCAACTTTCATCGTTGGATTTTAATGATGTACAGAAAAAAGCTTCGGAGTTATTGAGAAGCGATGAAGTAAGGAATGAT
>JALHLL010000092.1:10195-12439 GCA_022844575.1 bacterium | reverse complement strand
AAAGATTTTTTATTGTCCAGTGGTTTCCTTCATATTCAGGTGAACCTACTCTCCAACGTATTGGTTTATACATATAATTTTGCCGGATTTCTATATCGGAAGGCACTAAACCCGGGATTGCAGGCGCACCACCACCAAACATTATATTCTCACCCGATGCCTCCAAATAATTATTAAGAATCTTAAAAGGACCCGGACCATTTATCCCCGATATTGCTTGAGCATCAAAACCTATACTATGAAAATCAGAGATATATGAATCTATAACAGCTCCATTTGAACAGTTCAATCCTACTCCGTACTTCATAATAGTTGCTTTAGTGTGACCGTGTATATAGCATCGGTCAATAATCAGATGTGTGGGAACCTGATTCAAGGAATTTTGTGCTTTGGAGGCATCACCGAAATTGATAAGCCCATAACTGTTTTTCACCGTTGTGTCGGCTGTTATTTCCAAACCTATTAAACGATAATGATGAGCATTATTTTGTGTAATAAAACAAGGTACACCAGCTGTATTGCTTGTAATAATTTTAGGCATTGCATTACGTTGCAAGGGGTATTCATTATCTCCCGTTTTCATCTCCGGACTTACTCTATGTGCCTCTTGAGGTAATAAATCAGGTCGCGATGACATTAGTATTATCCAACGTTTATCATTATTCTTTTTGGGTAAGACATAACTTCCTTTAAATGTACTACCTGCATCCAAAATAATAAGTGTGCCCGGTTGAGCATCATCAATCGCTTTTTGCAGATCGGTGTAGTCACGATTTACACTACCAACAGTTATTCTTCTATAGCCGGACGTATCGGGAAAACAGGTGACAATGCTATCCGTTTGTGGTAGGTTTGCTTCACGTTGCGTTTGCTGTTGCTGACATTTACAAGAAATTCTTTTTGTAGCGATTACGATGTTATCAAAATATCGCTCCTGTTGGACAGGCGAGCCATTATTCCAATAATTTTCAAAAAATATAGAGTTTATTTTCATGTTTTCGGGATTCTCATTCCATGCACCGTGCCAATTGAGATTGTAAGCTCCTGCTTGCAATGTATCATTCACCCAGAACTCAAATATTCCGTCATTAGAGTTCGGAGTATTGAGTTTAACATGCCCCTCAATACATTGCCATGAATCACTTTGCAGGGTTGAAAAAATATCGGCTTTCCCGGCTTTGAATCCTAACCATCTCATATTCGGAAAATCATTGTACTTGGTCGTTTTTAGAATCCCATTTTCTGTCACACCGCTTGCAGGATCCATACCCAAATACAAATTATCTTTACCGCCCGACCATAGATGCGCCATCATACCGGTTGCCCAGTTTGCATCTGCCAGCGTCAATGCACGCATCAACTTGGCCGGGCCAGCTCCCTGCCAGTTTTTCTGATGCCTTATATCCATGCGCCAATATATTTCATTAAAACTCGAATCGGGTGACGATGCGTTTTTACCGATATACGTTGACGGTGTTTTTCCAAATGATTTTTTTAAACCTCCCGCACCAATTTCTCCTTTTTGCCAAATCACTCTCATGCCCAGCGATTTATCACGTCCTACACTATCTTTTACTACAAAATCGCCATTATTGGAATCGTACTCAAAGTATTTTTGATTCAAAGATAAGTCGTCTTCAAAATCATCACACCAAATGGTACCAACGGGTGCCCTTGCACATGTAAAACATTGCGATTGTGCTTCATTACAAAGCAATACAGATAAAATAAAACTGAAAACAGATATGTATGTTCGGACGAAATAGTGACTCATAACAGATTACTTCAAAAGGTAAAGACTTAGTTGCTGACTTTTCAGATTACAAATAAGACTTAACGAACCTAATGGTTACGTAAACCACAGAAAAACAGTACTTTCAGAGCTACTTGTTCGACTCCCCGATTAAATCCGCTACAATCTTTGCGGAACTGATTACACCGGGTAAGCCGGCACCGGGGTGTGTCCCTGCTCCTGTGAAATAAAGGTTCGGTATATCCTCACTTCTGTTATGTGGTCTCCACCAAGCACTTTGTGTGAGAATAGGTTCTACGGAAAATGCACTGCCGAGATAGCTGTTAAGGGTATCGCGGAAATGTAGGGGATCGATATATAATTCGGTTACTATATTCTTTTGCAAATCGGGTAAATATCGTTCTTCCAAATAATTCATAATTGAATCACGATATTTTTTTGCAGTCACTTTCCAATCGGTATCTCCACCCAAATGCGGTACGGGTGAAAGT
>JALHLL010000092.1:9437-10185 GCA_022844575.1 bacterium | reverse complement strand
CGGGAGCCAAAGATGGATCGGTAGCCGTAGGGCGATGAAGGTATAAAGAAAAATCATCTGATAAGGTTTTATTAGTAAAAATATCGTTTATTAGTCCTTTGTACCTTTTGCCCATAATAATTTCATGATGTGCTATATGATCATATTTTTTCTTCGTGCCGAAGTATATAACAAATAAGGACATCGAATATCGCATATTTTTTATTCGGACATCGGTATTCTTTTTACGGTATTTTTTCGGCACAAGATTCAAATATGTATATGCAATATCTCCATTGCTTACAACTGCACCTGCTTGTACATATTTCCCATTAGATAGTATTATACCATCGGTTTTACCCGTTCGCTCATCGATTCTAATTTCACCAACTTCCGTTGAAAGTAAAATTTTTCCACCGATATCGGTAAATAAATTCGATAATGCTTTTACCAAAGCACCCGTGCCACCCATTGCAAACCATATACCCCATTCCTTTTCCAATACATGAATAAGCGCATAGATAGACGTTGTTTGGAATGGATTCCCGCCCACTAATAGTGGATGAAAACTGAATACTTGTTGTAAGCGCTCATCTTTAATATATTTTTTTACTAAGTCGAAAACGGAACGATGTGCTTGCAATCGAATCAAATCGGGCAGTACTTTTACCATGTCCGATATATTCAAAAACGGTTTATCGATAAGTTCAAAACCCGTTTTAAAAACTTGTTTCGCTTTATTCATAAAACGGTAATATCCTTGTTCATC
>JALHLL010000092.1:0-9427 GCA_022844575.1 bacterium | reverse complement strand
TTGTTCATCATCCGGATTGAATTTTCGGATTTCCCCTATTATCTCATTATTATTTCCGGTATAACGGAATACGGAACCATCTGTAAAACGCACATTGTAAAACGGATTTATCGGGACTAATGTAACATAATCATCAGTTTTTTTTCCGGCTATTTCAAATAATTCATGAATAAGCCAAGGCGCGGTAATAATTGTGGGTCCTCCATCAAAAGTAAAACCATCCTGCTCATATACATAAGCTCTGCCACCGGCTTTATCCCTTTTTTCAACGATTGTTACATTATGCCCTTGTGCCTGCAGACGAATTGCCGCGCTTAAGCCCCCGAATCCGCTTCCGATAACGACTATGTTCATGACGAATGATAATAATGATATAAATACCTAAGTGTTTTTCAAAAACACAGGTCTCCCCCAATACATAGAATTATCTTATGTTAATCGTTTAACTCAATAAATGCCCGAATGGGAAAGGTGGTGGTAATGGATGATAATACTTTCGTATCGCTTGATTGTGCGATGTGTACCGAGTTTGCATTACGTCGGATGATCAATTCATTTCTCCGGTCATTATAGCTAATACCTTCGGCACCTGATGTTGAAACACGACGTACCGCTCCGGGTTTGCGTATATCGTAACGCCATATGCTTGTTTGCGTTGTTACAAAAGCAAAATCCGTATTCGTTACGGCAATATCGCTTGGTATTTCAAATGCCGGATTTGCACCTATTCCTATAACCGATTGCTTATCTGTGATAGTGCCGTTTATATCCACTTTTGCAATGGAAAGCGGATCGCCTTCATTACCTTCACATACAAGCACCATTCTTCTTTCGGATGCTACCAATCTATCATCATTCGTATTTGTAATACTTACCGGATTCGGCGGAGTACTATATACCGCCGTTACAATATTGGTTCGCGTATCTATACGGCGTATTGTATTATCACCCCGACATGCAACAAACAGTTGATTCTCAATCGCTGTTATTGAAACGGGATTCTTTCCGCAGGGAATAAATCGAGCAACCTTGTAATTTATTAAGTCAACCAAACTGACAACCGAATCATCTTCATGGGTAACATAGGCATTAGTTGCATTTGCAAAACAGATGGAAGTAGGAATTTTACCAGATGAGGAGAAATCATATACACCTACTTTTGTAAAGTTACCTTTGGAAACGACAATAATCTGACGTGCTGAAGGTATGCCCAGAAAAACATTGTCCCTATACTCGTTCATCCATTCTACCGGACCTTTCAACTCCTCTTTATTCACTGTTTTGTAATGATCAGCATCTTGAACCTTCGTGTCCGGCATTGTAACACGTGCCACTTTGCCATTATTGTCAGATAGAAAAATATTATAGGTTTGGTCAGTATTATTATACACAGGCGTATCGCCATTACAAGCAATACCTATTACGGCTAAGGCAAAGAGTAAACAGATGCGTTTCATATATGTATTGTGAAAATGTGGTGTTGCTCCTTTGTGACGTATAGAGCGTGTATTTGCGTTTATGATTCGCTTTAACAACTTGACAAAAAAACCTTATGACAAAAATACAGTTTTTGATTACATTCATCCCATTGACCTAAATCTTTTTTACTGTTTCATTATCGTGTTTTTTTCACTTGATTGTATAGGTGATGTCATTAACTGAAGCTCTATTTTTGTATGACTGTCTTATCAGACGTATAAACATATAATCATACTATATCTTTTCTAATTCCATGTTTCTGAAGCAAACCATACCGGCATTTCCGGTTCATAACATACAAGAATCAGTACAGTTTTATCTGTCTAATCTCAGTTTTGAAGAAGTATATTCCGATGAAAGCTATGCAGTACTGAAACGAAATGACGCACAATTACATTTGTGGAAAGCGAATGATAAACGATGGAGGATGGGCGGTTTCTTCTTGATACAAAAGCCGATTCGATCAGGAGCAGAGAGTTTTCTTGCAGGAACACATAGTTGCCGAATACAGGTTGAAGGTATTGCAGAACTTTATGATGAATTGAAAGTGAAAAATGTACTCCACAAGACGGAACGCGAATTAAAACATACGGCATGGAATACACAGGAGTTTCATGTAGTTGATTTGTATGGTAACCTTATTACTTTTTTTGAATTTATTAATAATATGAAAACGTAATAAACGCGGAAAATTATAGCCCTGCTTTTGTACGCAACCCCTTCAAAATAGAAATAGTCCGCAGTATTTACTACGGACTATCCACATAAGTATAGTTTTTTTTTATCTTTATTTTTTCTTTTTCGGTGTAGCTGATTTAGGAACTTCTTTTTGATACTCTTTTGTGCGAAGTTTGTTTATCTCGTCCAATGCTTCGCTTTTGCAACCGCGTTCCGTAGCACCGATACGTACTTCCCATGAACCGTCTTGTCTCGGTGTCCATACAATTTGCTCATAGCGCAAACCATTGCCGAAACTTATGGATGTAAGTGCAGGGTTTGCCACTATAAAACGTTGGCATAAATAGCTGAACTCAACAAAGGTCGGCTCTTTTATAAGTGCCAATTCCAACCAATAACCGTTTTCAGCCGATTCATACTTAACATACGTCGATTTCGAATCAACACCATCGTACATCATGTTAACCGCTTCACCCGTTTTTACAAACTCACGCTGTCCGACTTTGGTAAAAGTAAGCGATGTTGTGGGTGTTTTTGCCTTTTCCATCATTGTAACCGGAGCACCGCCATCACTCGGCAAGGTTACACTTGTCGGTAAACCCGGATCGGGTGAAGGGGGAATATTTTTTTCCGGTACGTTTATACTAACATGACCGGGTATCGCCGTCCCGTCTGATTTTTCCGGAGCAGAACCACAAGAAATTAATGTTGCCACCAAAGTAAAGGCAACTGCTGTGCGTATAAACATTTGTTTTGTCCCTTATAAAAAGTTATCAGAATTCATTAAGCGAAAATACGAACAAACCCACTTTCGCACCTTATCATACCACATCATATCTTTTTAATGTGCTTCGTCCCAATTTTTGCCTGAACCCGCCTCAACAATAACAGGAACTTCACCTAAAGGCAAAGCGTCTTGCATAATCTCTACGACAAGCCCCCTCATTAGTTCCAACTCATCAGTCGGCACTTCAAATACAAGTTCATCATGTATCTGAAGTAACATTTTTGAACTTACCTTTTGTTTGTGCATTTCTTTGTGAACATTTATCATTGCAATTTTCATCATATCGGCAGCCGTCCCTTGTATAGGCATATTGATAGCTGCTCGTTCCGTTCCTTGCCTAATAGTTGCATTATTGCTTGTAATGTTCGGGAAATATCTTCTTCGTCCGCATAAAGTTTCAGCATATCCTTTTGAACGAACGGATTCGACCGTACTTTCAAAGTAATTTTTTATTCGCGGATAATTAATAAAATATTGCTCAATAATTTCTTTTGCTTCCTTACGAGAAATACTTAATTGTTGCGATAATCCGAAACTACCCTGACCGTACATTATACCGAAATTAACCGTTTTAGCAATTCGTCTTTGTGAAGAAGTAACCTCATCAAGCTGCATGGAAAATAATTTGGCTGCTGTTGCCGAATGAATATCCAAACCGTTTTTAAAAGCATTCGTTAATGTTTCATCACCGGAAATATGTGCCATTATGCGCAATTCAATTTGTGAATAGTCGCATGATAATAAAACCGCATTATCATTATAAGGAATAAAGGCACGCCTTATGGAACGTCCTAAAGCTGTTCGAATAGGTATATTCTGCAAATTCGGATCGACGGAGGATAAACGTCCCGTACCGGCTATGGTTTGATTATACGTAGTGTGTATTCTTCCTGTTGTCGGTTTAATCATCCGAGGTAATGATTCTACATAGGTAGATTGCAATTTTTGTAATTGCCTATGTTCCAAAATCATTCCTGCAATCGGATATTCAGCTGCCAAATCACTTAATACGGAAACATCGGTACTATATCCCGTTTTCGTTTTTTTCCCACCGGCTATTCCCAGTTTTTCAAATAATATTTCACCGACTTGTTTTGGCGAATCAATATTAAATTCTTGTTCGGAAAGAATAAATATATCTTTACGTAAACGTTCTACTTCTGTTTTTATAAGTTGTGAAATAGTTGATAATGCTTTCGTATCAATAGCTATTCCGTTAAATTCCATTTCTGTTAATACTTCCGATACCGGAAATTCTATTTTTTCCGCTAAATCGAGCAAACTATTATTCTTTAACTCCTCATAAAGGATATTTCTTAACGTTAAAGTAACATCCGCATCTTCCGCAGCATACTCAGCAATTTTATCCAAAGGTGCATCGGTCATCGAACCTGTTTTTTTCTCCCCTATTAGCGTCGTTATTGAAACGGGCGAATAGTTCATATATCGTAATGCCAAGGCATCCATATTATGCGGTTTATCGGAGTCAAGCAGATAACTTGCCAACATCGTATCAAAACCAACGGGAGAAACAATAACATCATAACGACGCATAATTAATGCGTCAAACTTCAAGTTTTGCCCTATTTTTTGAATACTTTTATTTTCTAATAAGGGCTTTAATTGTTGCATTACCCGCAGTGCAGATAAATACTCCGGTTTGTCAGTTGAGGGTTTCTCCTTCACTTCAAACATTGATGCCTGACTTTCCTCATTGGTATTTACATCTTCAGAGCTATCACTTACCGGAATATACCATCCGGTGTTTTCTTTTACCGAAATGGCAACGCCTACTATACGACACATCATCGTATCCAATGATGTCGTTTCCAAATCCACACAAATAGCCGTCGAATTTTTCAATTCATCAATTAAGGTGCGGAGCTCCGCCTCATTAAGCACTGTATTGTATGTGTGCAGTCTTGTCTGAACCGTATCAATACCACTTTTTTCGGGTGCACTAACAATTACAGTACTCTCTGTTTCTTGCGTCGGTGTATCATGTACACGTTGTTTGCGCCAGCGTTCACGAACGGAACTCATGCCGAGTTCTGCAAAGAGGGCATCCAATTCTTGGGCGGACTGATTTCCCCTTTTACAATCATCGTATGTTACATCAAGCGGAACATCGGTATGAATAGTTACCAATTCCTTTGATAAATACGCCATTTCCCTATGTTCTGTCAGATTATTACGCACAGCATTCTTCTTTATACTATCAAGCGATTCATACACTTTTTCTAAAGAACCGTATTCATTAATAAGAGACAACGCCGTTTTTTCTCCGATTCCTTTTACACCCGGCACATTATCGGAACTATCTCCCTGCAAAGCCAATACATCTATTACCTGATTCGGATATACCCCGAATACTTCTCGTACTTTTTCGGCATCGAATACATCATATTCCGAACTGCTGCCTTTTGAGGGGCGATACACTTTTACATGATCATTTACCAACTGGAAGTAATCTTTATCGGATGTAATACAGACCGTATCCATTTTATTATTACCGGCATTTTTTGCGAGTGTACCGATAATATCATCAGCTTCAAAACCGGGCATTTCCAAACGCCTGATACCGCTAAGGTCTATAAGTTGTTTTATTCGACCGAGCTGCGGAACTAATTCTTCGGGGAATGCCTGACGGTTCGCCTTATAAAGTTCATACTTTTCATGACGAAAAGTCGGTTCTTTCGTATCGAACACTGCAACAATGTGTTCGGGTGATTCACGTTCAAGTAATGTAGCCAAAATATTAGCAACACCGAACACCGCACCGGTGGGTTCACCTTTGGGACTTTGAAAACCGGAACGAGCTAAAGCATGATAGGCACGGAACACCAAGCCCATCGTATCAATCAAATAGAGTTTATTATTCATTCTAAATCACTGTAAAATTTAAGCAGCAAAAATACGACGCAGACGATAGTGAGAGACCGAAAGATTCTTTCTCTTTTGCGGAGTATATACTCCCTATTCACAAGAAAGGGTGTTTGTTTTGACTATTTTTGCATTGTTGAGGGATAAAACATCCGATTTCCGAACCAAATCTCCATTATGAACAAATCAAGTATTCTTATTACATGCCCCAAAAGAATGACCGTATATGTCAAACAAGAACTCACAGACTTAGGTTATCCCATTATTGAGGAATCGCAGGCAGGTGTTTTTACCGAAGGAAGTATTGCCGATACAATGCGTATGAACTTATATATGCGTACTTCAAGTCGTGTACTGTACCTACTAAAAGAATGTAATGTATCAACACCCGAAGATTTATATTACCACACTTCGAAAATTCCATGGGAATCCATTGTACCGCTTAAAAATGGATATGTAAGCGTAATCTCCGCTATTGATACACCGAGTATTGATAATACACAATATGCTAATGTAAAATGTAAAGATGCAATCGTTGACAGAATTAGAAGTAAAACGGGTAATCGCCCTGACTCAGGTTCGGAAACCGATTATACCGTAGTGTTTCTCTATTGGAAGGATACGGATTGTTACATTTACCTTGATACATCAGGAACACCACTATCTCGGCGCGGCTATAGAATGATGCCGCATGCAGCACCAATGAGAGAAACTTTAGCGGCGGCTACCGTTCTTGCCACACGTTGGGACAAAAAAAGTGCTTTCGTAAATCCCATGTGCGGAAGTGGCACACTTATTATTGAAGCCGCTCTTATCGGAACAAACAGGGCGCCCGGATTGTTGAGGAATAATTTCGGTTTTATGCACATACAGAACTATGATATTCAATTATGGCAATCAATGAAGGAAACAGCACAAAAGGAAATAATACCCTTTAATGGAAGATTGATTGCAAGCGACCGCGATGCAAAAGCCGTACAAGCAACAAGAGAAAATGCAAAAAAAGCAGGTGTTGGCAATTTAATCAGCGTATCGCGTTGTGATTTTAAAGAAACGGAAATTCCATATGATAATGGAGTAATTATGTTAAACCCTGAGTATGGCGAACGTCTCGGTAATTCGGAAAATCTACAATCCGTTTACAGAGAAATAGGGAATTTTTTCAAACAAAGGTGTAGCGGTTATTATGGCTATATTTTTACAGGCAATTTGGACCTTGCCAAGAATATAGGATTAAAAACAAAAAGAAGAATTGAATTTTACAATGCCGATATTGACTGCCGTCTCTTGGAATTTGAATTATATGACGGTAAAAAAACATACCCGAACGCTGATACGGCAAATTAGTAATTTTATGATAAAACACGAAAACCGACTTCTCCTCGGTAAAACAGAGAAGTCGGTTTTGTGTATTAGAAAGGGAATATTTTATTTTACAATATTTAGTTGTATTGTATTGGTATAGTTGCCGCTACGTACCGTTACATAATAAGCTCCGGCCGAATAATCTGCCGAATTGATGCTGAAATTATGTACACCTGCATTTAATGTTTTTCCATCGGCAAGTACTGATACAATTCTACCCGTTACATCGCTAATTGTTACAGTTACAAATGCCGTATTCGGTAATGTTACTGACATCATCGATTCACTTTGAACCGGATTGGGGTATAAATCTGTTGTAATACCTGTTTCTGAACCTGATAGCTCTTCGATTTGTGTATTATCGTAGTTCAGTTTGTCCGATTCTACCACATCAATAGTGTTTGAATTAATTGCCGGATTACCGCCTATAGGATTATCACATGATCTGCACACTTGTTGGAGTATCAACTGACCGTTAATCCCTTGTATATGGAAAGTAACACAGAAAGGATTAACGCCGTTCGGATTAACACAAATGGTTCCGATTGTTACCCATGCACCGCCCGTAGGAGCAAACATACCCGCTGCCGGTGTCCATACAGGTGCAGGTGGCGGTGAATTAACATATCCGCCCGCAGAGGTGGCACCTGTTATTACCGCAGGTGGGGTAGGTACACAGCCGATTGATGTCCATGTAAAAGCTCCTCCAATCATACTATACTGAACAAAAAAACAACAAGGACCCGGCGCGGGTATTAGTCGCATCGTCGGAAAACCGGGTCCCGCTTTTGCTTGTGAAGTTGCACTCACAAAGCCGATAATAAATAATGCCGCTACGGCTAAACCGCGAAGTGCGGAAACCAAAGTGTGTAAGCGTGTCATAACAATAACTCCATAAATAAATAAGTAAAAAAATAACGGGGTAAAACCGTCTTTTATATTCCTGATTTGTTTCGGAGGCGAAACTACAGCTTAACAAAAGCATGAATATGGGTGAATGTGCGAGCGGCGGTTTTCATATTGTAAACGGTAGTATCAACCCATTTATGAGCATCGTAACTATGTCGTGTACTATTAAACCATATAGTAAACATATATACCGATATGAACAAAAAATCTTATATTGCTTCCGCTTGTCATACTTATACCGTGTTCAAACATGTATCGTATTATTCTTGTTTTTTGTTTTTTGATACATTGCTCTACTCTATGCGCGCAAGATTTTTGGACTGAAGAACCAAAAAATCCATATGGTACTTTTTCATTATATGGTGTATTTGGTCCTTCGGGTTTTCTTACAAGTTATACAGGAATGTCACTTATGGGTTTTTCACTCGATGCCGGTTTTTTCTATCAAACAACATCCCGATTCCATATAGGCATAGCAACGGGTTTGTATAGTCTCAGGAGTGACATTGATGCAATGGGAAGTGAGAAACTTGAAGCATTAAGGAAAAGAACAACAAGAGAGATAACGGAGTTTTCTTATAAACTGACGGAATTTATGGTTCCGCTTACCGTAATGGGCAGACTTGATTTATTAAAGGACAAGATAAAACCCTATGTCGCCGCGGGTATCGGTATTAACTATTGGTACAGATATGATCTTGAAAAATCGAACCTTTTAACTGATAGTAATGATGTAGCCAATTATAATTTGACATTAAATCCACGTCTCGGTATAGAATATGAATTATCTTCCAAATGGCGAATACATGCTTTTACACAGTATAATCTGATTTTTATTGATGCAAAGCCGGGCGAAAGTATTGGAAGTATCGGTATAGGTATCACTCGAACTTATTAATAAGAGACAAATAATATGAATAAATATCTTATAAATAAAATTATGTACCTTTTGTTTACTGCGGTTTTATTGTGTTCAATCGGGTGCGAGCAAAAGTATGAGCCAAATCTTTCCGAACCGAATATTACGGAGGACAATAACAGCACCATTTATGTCTCAAGAGATTTGTTGATACAATACAAATGGTATCCCGACAACTATTTATATAGCGAACATGAGCTTTTTCAATTCAGAAATGATGGGGTATTTATAGTTAGCGAGTCGAACCTCGCTACACATTCAGGTAAATGGACGCTTAACGGAAATTCTTTGCAAATGGTATTCGACAGACCTCAAGAGGATTATTTGGATAAAATGGTACTCAAAATTACATGGTATTCTTCAAAGTTCAACAGAATTGATGCAAAATCAAAAGTATATATACAAAA
>JALHLL010000091.1:8703-12490 GCA_022844575.1 bacterium | reverse complement strand
TTTTCCCGTTTATTTTGATGAAAGTGATGCTTTGGCTAAGGCATTTGGTGTAACAGGGATTCCGGCCAAGTTTTTCATATCGCCGAAAGGTCAAATTCAATTTAAAGAATCGGGATTTCAGGGAGAGGAAAAGTTTCTTGAAGAAGGTACTGACAAAATTGAACTCTTAAAAAAAGATATATAATACAGTGTGGATATTATGAATACGAATGATGTTCGTTTCAGTAGCGAAGATGCGGATTCAATTCTTCGACGAATTCTAGAACGCAAACCAATAGGCAGTAGGTTTTCGCTATCGGATTTGGAATCTACTGCGGCGGAACTCGGTATTTCCAAAGCCGAACTACAAAATGCAATAGAATCGTATATGTCCGAAAGGGAAGGAACTGAATTGAAAACCGAGTTTCTTAAAAACAAACGAAGAAAGTTTTTCGATCATCTTGCTGCGTATTGTATTGTAAATACAGCATTTATACTGACCGACATCTTTACTACGGATAGTGGTTGGTTTAAGTATTCTCTTATCTTCTGGGGAATTGGTCTGGCTTTTGATGCTATTAGTTCTTTTTTCCCGAAAGAAGAGGATATTGAGAAGGGTATTTTGAAACTTAAGAAGAAAAAAGCTAAGTCGGGAGTGAATAAACATACTCGGATTTTTTCCGTTGATGAGAGTACGGGTAATGAAAGTATTAGTTTTAGCGGCAAGAATGTAACGGTTACTTTATCGGATAAGGGGATAGTATGGAAAAAAGGCGATACAACTATTGAACTATGAAATGAAGAAAAGTCAAATTGAGATTTTGTACGAGGATGATGTTCTTGTAGCTGTTAATAAACCGGCGGATATGTTAACTTTACCTGATAGGTTTAGAGCGGATATTCCCAATCTTAGGGAACACTTACTTAGTAAGTACGGCGAAATTTTTATAGTACATCGTTTGGATAAGGAAACGACCGGAGTTATACTTTTTGCCAAGAATGCGGAAAGCCATAGGGACTTGAATATTCAGTTTGAAAAAAATATGGTCATTAAACATTATCATGCTTTGGTTGGTGGGATGTTTGATAAGGATGAAATGGATATTGATATTCCCATAGCACCCGATCCGAGACGTAAGGGGTTAATGAAACCGAATGCGCTCGGGAAGGAATGTCACACACATGTAAAGGTTATAGAAAAGTTTAGGGTTGCCACTTTGCTTGATTGTTTGCCAAGAACGGGAAGACAGCATCAAATAAGAGTGCATCTCTCCGCAATAGGTTTTCCATTGTTGATTGACTCGGATTATGGCAGACAGAAGGAGTTTCGGCTTTCAACTATTAAGCGCAAGTACAATCTTGCGAAGAATACTGACGAACAACCTTTAATGACAACAACGACTTTACATGCAAAAAAATTGATCTTTTCACATCCTGTAACAAAAGATACTGTAACCATTGAAGCTGACTATCCCAAAAATTTTACGGCACTGCTAAAAATTTTAAGAAAATATTCGGCATATACCGAGTTTTCCTTTGAGGATTTCCAAGATTGGTAAAAGGATAATAGTATGGGAAAAACAATTTTGTGTGAAGATATTACTGACGGGATGATTCTGGAACATCCTATCTTAAATAAGTTTGGTCAAACAATTTTACCGGGTAATGCAAGTTTGCAGACTAAACACGCGGGTTTGTTGAAAACTTGGGGGGTTAGAACGGTTGTTGTTAAGGATGAAACACAAAATGAAACTTCCGTTGAAGTAAATGAAGAAGTTCGTTTATTGGTTCTGGAGCAATTAAGACATATAGTTTTATGGAAACCGGAGCATGAATTTGAACATGAGCTTTTTCAGATGGCTTTTCGTACACGAGCGCGAGCTATAGTTCTTTCGACTAAAAGGTAATCGCGTATGAATACTGTTATACAGCATATAACAAAAAATATAAGGGAGTTTAAAACTTTACCGACGGTGTACACACGCCTGACAGAAGTTATGGCGGATTCACGTTCAACAATTCAGGATGCTGCAGATGTAATTTCATCGGATCAGGCGGCAGTTACTAAGATTTTGAATGTTGCTAACTCTCCTTTATATGGTCTATCGGCAAGAGTTGACAATGTTAATAAAGCAATTTTTCTTCTTGGTTTTAACGAAGTTAAGAATTTGATTATTGCCATATCCATTTTGGATATGTTCGATAGAAAAAATGTCAATACTTATTTTAATCCTGTAGAGTTTTGGAAATTTTCTATAGGTGTTGGAATAATAAGCCGCCATATAGGTAAGGAGGCAGGTGTAGCAAATGTGGATAATTTTTTTCTGACGGGAATAATTCATGGAATAGGGAAATTGTTTCTTGCCCAGCATGCACCAACGGAATTTTTGAAAACACTCGAATTTGCCTATGATAATGAGCTCTCATTAAGGGAAGCCGAAAGGAAAATTATTGGCACTAATCATACAATAATAGGTGAATTATTGGCAGAGCATTGGAAGTTACCCGTACCTATGAAAAATGCAATCAGAAATTACCCGACGGGTATGGTTAACCAAGTGCCGGAAGTATTAGCCGCATCGGTACATGTGGCATATTGTGTTACACAAGCTATGGAGTTCGGAAATTCCGGGGAGAGAATTATCGAAAAACCGAATCCGCTTGTTTGGCAGATACTCAAACTCAGAACAGGGGCTCTTCGCGATTCATTTGAAGATATAACTGCTAAGTATGAGCAAGCAATATCAGTTTTTTCCTTGTAAAATATAGTATATTCATATTAATGAATCGACTCTGAAAAATCCGTCCTCAATCAGACTTTCAGATGAGCTTATCACTTTGATCAGTTCATCAGTAACCGGGGCACGTGTTGGGGAATCAACAGGCGATATAATCAATAGGAATCTGGAGACTTTTTTCGGACTGAATGTATTCGATGCACTTACATTCTTTTCGATGGATAATGTGTCATATACTTTTCACCCGCGCTATCATTTGCCGAAAGAAATAAACCATCGTGAAAAATATGATCTTTTTTCATACTTGGTTGAAAAAGAATATATACCGAATGTATTGCAGAATGTAATTACGGAAGTTGTGTATCTGGAAGATAGAACGATTATTATTATTCCGATTGTTGCAAATACGATAGTGGAGGGAATAATTCTTACGGAATCGAAGAATAAGACATTTGAGATTGATGATTACTCAAAAAGAATGTTGTTAGTATTCGGTTCGTATTTGGGTTCTCAGATCGAGATTGTAAATCTCGGTGCCGATTTACGCACGGCTCAGCGTTTGGTTGAGCAGAAAGTGGCAGCCCAAACAATGTCGCTCAATCAACTTCGCATTAAGTTGAAAACAATTATTGATAATGTTTTAATCGGTATTATCCTTGTAGATTCCGTCACTAATTCGATTGAGGAAGCAAATGTTGCTGCGCTTTCCATGTTAGGTGGCGAAAGCGAGGATGTTTTACATAAAAATGTCAATGATTTTCTTCATATGATGGAAGAAGAGGAAACAAATGAAGTTTTTGCCAACCTTGCTGTAAGAGAAGGGGCTCTTACCAAATTAAACGGCTTGATTATTCCACTCGTGAGAACCTCGGTTAGTATTAACTTAGATGGCAAGGATTATTTGGTGGAAAGTTTTATAGATATCACCGAAAGAAAGGAAGCTGAAGAAAGACTTCATCGGCTTAATATGAATCTTGATGTACAAGTAAAAAAACGTACTGAAGAATTGGAAATAATCGTATCGAAACTTGAAAGTGAGATAACGGAAAGAAACCGTATTGAAGAAGCAT
>JALHLL010000091.1:0-8693 GCA_022844575.1 bacterium | reverse complement strand
AAATATTCTCTCTTTAGTATTTGATACAACAAGTATAGGTTTATGTTTATCCGATCATTTGGGAAGAATATTAAGAGTTAATAAGGAATTTGCTAATATATTCGATACGAGCGAAACAAATTGTGAAGGAAAATCCTTAGCACTTTTCTTGAATATGTATATTCGCAATACGATGGTTAGCACAATTAATTCGGATTCTGAATATCTTGAGGGATTATCAGCCGGCGAACCCGTTGAAACAATGCTTATGGGTAGCAAAAAATATATTTATATGAGTTCCGCTAAATTAAAGCGCGAGGATAATGCCGTATATTATATAACAGCGATTACGGATATAACAAAACAAAAATTAGCCGAATCGGAAATAAGAAACGCATTACTGAAAGAAAAAGAGTTACATGACCTGAAAACGAATTTTATTTCCATGGTTTCTCATGAATTCAGAACACCGCTTACAACAATTCTTTCATATACGCAATTATTGAAAAAATATCGCCATCAATGGACTTCGGAACAGCAAGAGCAATATCTTGATAATATCGAAATTGGTGTTAAGAGAATGACAAATCTTTTAAATGATGCTTTGCTTGTTGGTCAAAATCAATCAGGCTTTTTGGTGTTTAATCCTGTCAATACGAATATAAGTAAACTGTGCAGTGATATTGTTAATGATCTTTTAATATCATATCACTTTGAACGAAAAATTAATTTCCTTTACTCCTGTTCAACTGAAAGTTATACGGTAGATGGTAAGTTGTTATATCAGGTTTTGTTCAATTTAATATCAAATGCGATAAAATACTCACCGAAAGAATCGGAAGTAGGTTTTATACTATCGGATTCTGACAGTGAATTAACCATTATTGTTGAAGACAAGGGAATAGGAATACCGGAGGAAGAGCTTATGCACGGTAGGATATTCGAACCATTTGTTCGAGCAGACAATGTAGGTAATGTTTCGGGAACGGGTTTGGGAATGGCAATCGTAAAAAATGCAGTCGAACTTCAAAAAGGTTCTATTGATATTTACTCCAAACAAGGCGAAGGTACGAAGATTACGGTAATTATTCCAATTGTAAATACGGAGAAAAAATGAAACAAAAGATATTAGTTATCGAAGATGAAGATTTGGTACGTGAAGGAATAGTTCTTATCCTTCAGGTAAACGGTTATGAAGTACATATGGCGGAAAATGGTCGAAAAGGTGTGGACATGGCTGTGAAGGTATTACCGGATTTGGTTATTTCAGATATTATGATGCCTGAACTTGACGGATTCGGTGTAGTTGAGGAACTAAGATCCAACAAATCTACATCAACAATCCCTTTTTTATTCCTATCAGCAAAAGCGGATAAATCGGATATTCGACAAGGAATGAACTTGGGCGCGGATGATTATTTGACAAAACCGTTTGAAATCGATGAATTGATTGAGGCAGTTAATGCACGCTTGAATAGAGCTTCGGCTGAAAAGGAAATTGCTGAAGAAATAGCCAATGTGCGCCTCAATGAGTTAAGAACAAATCTTACTTTCTCATTGCCGCATGAATTTCTTACTCCGCTTAACGGGATACTAGGTTTATCGAATATACTCATGAATAGTTTGGATAATTTCGATAAAAATGATGCTATTGATATGCTGAAGGAAATCAATCAATCCGGAAGGCGTTTGCAGAGACTGATTGAAAACTTCCTATTATATTCAAAATTAGAATTTGTATCAAGAGATAAGGATACCGTTCCCGAATTCAGAAAATTAATTACGCCGGCAGCTGAAGATGTCATCTACGATATAGCTACTATTGTTGCCGGCCAACATAAAAGACTTGACGATATTCAGTTGTCCTTAACAGATTCGCCTTTATTATGTTCAAGTGTATATCTTTGTAAAATTGTTGAGGAGCTATTGGATAATGCGATGAAGTTCTCAGAACCTTTGTCAAAAGTGTCAGTCTCAACGGAATCCGTGGGGATGGAGTATATTATCAGAATAGTAGATAAAGGCAGAGGTATGTCGGAAGAACAATTAAAGAAAATAGGGGGATTAGCTCAGTTTGATCGACATCTGTATGAGCAACAAGGAGCAGGTTTGGGCTTAGCTGTAACACAAAAATTAGTAGAACTTTATACCGGAAAATTTATCATTGATTCCGACCGAGAGCAAGGAACTAAAGTTACTATTCATTTACCGATAGCTTCGGAGCAAGATATTGAGGAATTACTCGGATAAATTACCGGAGTTCCCATTTTTTGTCTTTCATTTGATACTCATAATCATAATTTTCATCATCGGATGAAGATATTTCCTTAATTACCTCGCCATTATTTCTGAAAGTCCATTTTTCATCGTATTTTTTATCTTTATCTAAGTCAACCTTAATGCGATTCCATGTTGTGAAACCTTTTGTAAAATCGCACCTCATATCAATTATAAAAGTCGGAAATTTCTTGAATTTTTTATAGTTCTTACCGCTCTTATCTTTAACATCCGTTATATCCGAAAGTTGCATTTCCAATACTTTATTGTCTATATCGGATAACTGGAGAAATTGATCTCCGGGTTTGGATGCTCCGTCGTTTGCTATGTTCTCTTTCCGATTCTTATCAGGTGCGCTTTCTGAAACATTATTCTCGTGATTATTTGTAGATAGACTATCCTTATTTGAAGGAATTAACATATTACATACCTTAACAGTTGCAGCAAGAATGAAAATTAATAATACAATACGCAATGTTTTAAAAGTTCTGTATTTCATAATTGTTGTTCTAAAAGGATAATGGTTGTAATAATTGTTCTATCATTTCTGAGAGTTCGGATGATATTTCATGTCCGAAAAAGCGTTTTTTTACAAGAATATGTGTGTCTTTTAAGGTAAAACCTTTTGTGTTCATCTGTTCTATTATTCTAAAGGCAAAACTAACGATATTGTCAATATTCATTGCTGTTATCTCAAAACCGAAGTGTCTTATCATGAGACCGATAATACCCAAAAAGTATTTTTCATCGGTAAGTGAAAAAGAAATATTCCGCTGATATAGGTATTCAAGTATAGTTTTAGTCGCGTCGAGTTTATGGTACGGTAAAAATTGTTCTAAAACTGTATAAGCAGTTTCGATACTGCCGTTTGGAAAGGAGTACTTTTGCAGATTCTGTCTTATGATATTATAAGAACTTAGTAATGAGTGTACGCTCTTTTCCAATGCTTCATAAGTAAGTTCCTCAACATAAAGTCCCAAACCTTGTTCAATTATGGCTTGAATACGTCTATCTTGGTCATCATACTTTCTCGACTGACTAAAAAAAGCCGTAGGCAATCTGTAATACAGCAATTCGTAAACGCTATTGAACCCACCTGCCGAGATGGCAAAATCATAGTACTGTTCCGACAAGTCCAATTCATCTGTGTGCCATACAATATTGTCAACTTCTTGCTTTAAACCTCTGTATAATGCCCCGACAGCATACGTAAATTGATGTTCCGGAAATTTTTGAGCAATCGTAATCATCAATTCCCAAAAATCTGTATTGATAGAATCACCACCACCTCCCGCAAGTATAAGAATCCTTTTTTCGTACTTGTTATGTGTAGAATGTTCTTTTTCTTTTGAAAAAATGGAACTTTTTTTGCTCTTCCTTAGTATAATGGGTGAGACGTCGGTTATTCTTTCGGAAAGACGTTCATCAACTATTGTAGGGGAAGTAAATGGTTCCATGATACGAATTATCGTATCATACATGAAAAGCGCGTCTCTGAACTTAGGGTTTTGTTCCTGTTCGGATTTTATAGGGCGATAAATGAAAACATTTTTTTTGCAGTCTCTAAGTATTTGCGGTAATTCATCGAATGTTCCTGAAGGGAAAGTATCGACGATAGTGATGTCGGGTTGCCATAAGGCAAATGTATTCCAAACCCAATGCCTTGAAATCATATTATACCTTTTTCTAGGTATGCCGCTTTCATGTGCAAGTGTTATGGAAGGCATTTTATAAGCGGGGAATGAATGCTTAAAAGCAAGAGTATCCGCCTCGCTTGTCGTGAGTATTATCTGTTGAACATTTTGTTCAAGGAGTAAACAGAACTGTCTGATAGCTGTGTTTATGGCTAAAATGCGGGTTAAATGCCCCAGCCCTAAACCGTTGACAGCATAACTTACGATTGTAAGAGTTGTATTTCGTGCCATGAACGAAAAATACGACAAAAACAATATTCAAAACAAGAAAACGATATGTAGGTCATGGGTCATTTGTCTATTTTTGTATCAAGTTATGTTCGGAATCAAAACGCGTATGCACATCTCAATAGTCGGAATGTTTCAAACTTTACCGCTCCTCTTACTTTTCATATTGGCGATAAGTACCACTACAGCTCAGATACAAAACTTAAAAATACCCAGGACTCAAATTGCTTCTCCGGGTGGTTATGATACAAGTGCCGTTAAACAAGGTATAGAGAATTCGGTAGAAAGTATAGGTTTTTTGGAAACCGTTATTGATCCGAGTACGTACATAGTCGGTCCGGGAGATGTCCTGAGCATTTTTGTGCAAAGAGTGAGCCCGGTTCAGTATTCCGTGCCTGTTATGCCCGATGGAACCGTAATCATCCCCGAAGTCGGAATGATAGCCGTTTCGGAAAAAACTCTTCTTGAAGCGAAGAATATTATTAAAAAACGAATTACGAATATCATCAATACCCAATCAGTTGAGGTGGCTTTATCGAAGATACGTACATTTAAAGTAACATTATTAGGGGCGGTACGAAAACCGGGTACACTCTCAGCAACCCCGGCAGATCGTTTACATGAGATATTGGATAGAGCGGGTGGGATTACTTCATTGTCGTCTATGAGAATGATTCGTATCAATCGGGAAAAGAATGAAACCATTTATGTAGATCTTCAGAAATTTTATGTGTATGGTGATAAAACACAAAGCCCTCACTTGCTTGGAGGTGATATTATATATATACCTTATGCTTCGCAAAAGGATATGATTAGGGTAAACGGAGAGGTAAATGAACAAACAGCTTTTGAATTTCATGTGGGTGATAAATTATCCGATGCTTTAACGTTTGCAGGATGGTTCACCTCATTTGCGGAGCGTGATTCTGTAGAAATCTATCGTTATAGTGAAGCAAAGGCAAGCGAAAAAATTATTGTCAGTTGTAAGGATTGGATGTATAATCCGGCTGCAAAGACTAATGATTATAAAGGAGACGTTTTACTGAAAGAACGGGATAAGATATTCATCCGAAAAGGAAAAAACACTTCTAAGTTTGACGAGGTTGCCATAGGCGGAGAAGTTAATTATGAAGGACGATATGTAATTGAAACGGGTAAAACGACGATTCTGGATATTATTAATGATGCAGGTGGAATAAAGAATGATGCTGATATAACAAGAGCAGGCCTGGTAAGAAGGGAGGACGCTTTCGACCCCGACTATGAATTTTCACGCATAGAAAAAATACCAGCCGATGCACAGACCGAGAGTGAGAAAAGATACTACAGAACAAGGTTAAGACAGTTCAGAGGGCTTATGCTTGTTGATTTCGAAAAACTCTTATTGAACAAGGACAATACGAATAATCTGCTTTTGAGACCCGGTGACTCAATTTTTATCCCGAGGAAAGTGGAATATATAACTGTTACGGGCAGAGTAGCAAAACCGGGCAGAATAATGTATGAACGTAATAAAAGTATAGAAGATTATATACGAATTTGCGGAGGTTTTGCCTCGCAAGCTGACGAAAGCGAAATATTTGTTTTGCGTTCGAGTGGAGAGTCGGTAGAGGCGAGTGAGATAGAACAATTAAAACCGCAAGATGAAATTATGGTGCCGGAAAAAATCACGAATTCAAGATTGTTTTTTGATATAATGACGGTGGTAACACAGATTATTACCATTGCTGCGGTTGTGATCAGTTTAAGCAGATAATAGAATATATTAATATAAAAATGTTGCAAGAAAATAATAATCCGACGCTTTCCGATTATGTACAAATTCTGAAATACAGTAAAAGAACGATTATTCTTTTTACCGTTCTTTTTAGTTGTATTATAGGGGTTTATGCGTTTATAGCACCGCAGACATTTACCTCAGCAACAACACTCATGCCGCCTGAGCAAAGGGGTACATCGGGCTTATCCTCCATTTTACAGAATGCTATTCCGGCATTACCCTTGAATTTTGGCGGTAGTTCGGGAACGAACCTTACTACTTCCGATATACTCACAAGCAATGCAATTGCGGAGTGTATTTATAATGATAATAAATTATCTGAATCAGTATATTTTCAGGGCAAAGTAAAGGGTGAGATTATTGGTATTATTCGAAGTTCTATTCTTGTGGAAAACAAAAGAAGCGGGGTGACTGCAATAAATGTGAGCTTGCCGACAAAGTATATTGCTTCTGAAACGGAGTTAGGAGAAGTTAAAAAACTTGTAGCTATAATTGCTAATGGTGTGCCTACTGCTTTAGATAAAATAATGAGAGAGAAAAGTTCTTCAACTGCAAAAAAAACAAGACAATTTATTGAAAGAGTGATTACAGTTCAGAAAAAAAATCTTGATTCGGTTCAAAGTACATTACAAACATTTCAAGAAAAAAATAAGATAGTCGGAATTGATGCACAAACACAGGCAATGGTAACAAATTCTGTGGGTTTGGGTACTGAATTAGCAAAAATGGAATTGCAACTCGCCTTAGCACTTCAGGAATATAATTCCTCAGCACCTATCGTTAAAACACTACAAAATCAGATTTCGACTATTAGCGAACAAATGCAAAGAGTTCAATCAGGGGGAATGGTAACTTTTGATAAAACTACGATTGCAATAGATAGTATTCCTTCGCTTACAAAACAATACATTAATCTGATTCGCGACCAGAAAATACTTGAACAGATAAATATGTATTTGCAAACGCAACGTTTACAGGAATTGATTCAGGAAGAAAAAGATATACCCTCCGTTCAGGTACTCGATAAAGCATTCGAACCCTTGGAAAGAACGTCACCGAAACGTAGTGTAATGATTATTTTGGGGGCAATCGTTTCATTGTTATGTACAAGCGGTTGCGTATTCTTCTATAGTATTGTTATTCAAAAAAACAATCATCCATAAATATTATTTGTAGTATGCTTCGGAAGATTACAAAAGGCATTTTGTTTACAATTAATGTTCTAATCGCATACCTCATTTCTGCCGCACTCGAAGACCTTATACTGCAAAAAGCCCATGAATTGCATCCGCTTACGGCTACAGCAGTCGGAATGATGATTATTGTACTCGTATTTATTCCCTTATTTACGCTTACAGAAAAAATAACCGAAGAGATTATGAAAAAGTCTCTTCGGGTTACAAAAGGTACATTCGGTCGTAAGTTCGGAATAATTCTATTCGCATTGCTTACATTTCTTCTACTTTATAATATATATTTAGAAGAATGGTTTGATATGGGGCTTATAGATGCTATTTTCAGAAAATAGAAGAATTATTTCAAAGAATTCTGATAATATGAGCGAACATCATCGGTAAACTTGATTAATGATTTTTTGTGAATATACATCATGTGGCCGGCTTCATAATAGGTTAGCTGAATATTGGAACGGAGGGTTTCGTCCAATTCCAAATGATTGAGTGTATATTCCGTTGCAAAAAATGGCGTAGCAAGATCATAATAACCGTTTGCTACAAATACTTTCAGGTGTTTGTTTACCGTCATTGCTTCCCTTAAGGATTCGGAAACCGAAGTATAACCTTCGGAAGCGGAACCCCAATTCCACGGATGAACATTACCTGTTAAAATTTCATAAGTCAAATCACTTTCAAATTTCAATTCATCGGCAATATAATGATTGAGTACACCCGAATAAGGTCCGTAGATTACTCCGTCATAACTCGGGTCATATTCAAAACTTGAGCCGACGCTCCGCCTGTCAATTCCTTTGTATCGTGAATCCAATCTGCCGACAGTTCTATCATTATTACGAAGAAGCTCTTTTGTGAAATGGGAAATATCAATTCTATAATTTGAATTTTCTATAAATTGTTCGGAGAGTCCTGTATAATTAGAAAGTTTTTTAGCGATCATTTTTTTATCGCTTTCCGTATTATTATCACCTTTCCACAAAAACGGCACATACTCATTAGAAACAAATGTTCGGGCTGATTCCAATGTTTTATGTATATCTTGTTGTAGCTCTCCCGATAACTTTTTGTGATAAAAAGCAGTTGCCGTGTATGTCGGCAAATGTAACAAGTATGGCAAATCATTACCGGCTTTAAAACGTAAAGTTGAAAAATCCAAAGCAGCCGAAATTAATAATAAGCCGTTCAGATACATTCCGTACCTTTCTTGCAAATAGCTTGAAAGAATTGCGGCACGGGTAGTTCCGTAACTTTCTCCTACCAAAAATTTCGGAGAAGCCCATCTTTTGTTTTTCGTAGTGAATAAACGAATAAATTCACCTACACTTTGAGCATCTTCTTTTGTACCGTGAAATTGTTCTTTTTTTTCTTCGCCGGCAGGGCGACTGAAACCTGTGCTTACTGGATCGATAAATACCAAATCGGTAAACTCAAGCCAACAATATTCATTATCAGCCATTGCATACGGTGGCGCAAGGGGTTCGCCTTCATCCGAAAATAGTACGCGTTTTGGTCCTAAAGCACCCATGTGCAACCAAACTGAAC